>JANPKZ010000271.1:0-14791 GCA_031426295.1 Saprospiraceae bacterium | reverse complement strand
CCGGCAAAGACGTGGTAAAGAATAATTGACGAAAACTTAATATTGGGGAAACATTGGGGTGTTTGAAGAGAAGGAAGGTTACAAATATTTATTACAGAGAAGTTGCCGTTAATGGTTCGACACGCTCACCACGAGTTACACCAATTAACGCTAATTAAAATATAAAATAAATTAGTGTGAATTCGTGTAATTAGCGGCTTTAGATTTACACGCTGACACCAAAGAGAGAGCCAACGAATGCAGACAAGCCCATAGCAATGGTGCCCCAGATGACAATGCGCAGGATGGATTTTTTCATATCTGAACCCCCTGTCTTTGCTGATACTGCTCCTAATATGATCAAAGAAATAATCGTAAATCCGTAAAGGAAATATTCCATGTTTTTCACCGGCGCGAATAAAGTAACTAACAGGGGTAAAAGTCCGCCGACTGTAAAAGCAGCGCCTGATGCAAATGCCGCCTGGATCGGTTTGGCCTGGCTGATCTCATTGATCCCCAATTCATCACGAATGTGTGCGGCTAACGCATTTACTTCGGTCAATTCCTTTGCAACCTGTACTGCAGTTTCTTTTTTCAATCCTCTTTTTTCATAGATTTCTGCCAGGATGCGAAGTTCTTCTGCCGGCAATGCAGTAAGTTCCTCCTGCTCCCGCTGTATGTCAGCTTTTTCGATATCTGTTTGTGAACTAACGGAAACATATTCACCTGCAGCCATCGATAGTGCACCTGCCACGAGACCCGCGATGGTTGCTAATAGTATAGGATCTCTTGTGATGCTTGCAGCCGAAATGGCAATGGCAAGACTGGAAACAGAAATGATTCCGTCATTCGCACCCAGCACAGCGGCCCTCAGCCAATTGCTTCTGTGCATATAGTGGCTGTCCAGGTAGTTGTCTATGGTGATCATGGTGCAGAATTTCGATTGTTAGCACACCTCAATTTAGTCTTAATTATTCTAAGGAGGGCATGGCTTGCATGGAAGGCATGGCTTGCATGGAGGGCATGGTTTGCATGGTTTGCATGGCTAACAATAATAAAGGTTAATTATTTAAAAAGGAATTAGTGAAATTAGTGTCATGAGCAGCCTTTTATTGCTCTTCAATCACAGACTCTCCTTTCGACATATCACCAGACGTCCATTCCCACGATTCATGCAGCCGGATCTTTCCACCAGGTAGAACTACAGGTTTTGAAAAACATATACCTGTCATAAGTTCTCCTTTATCATTTACCTGGTGATACCTCATATCGATAGTCCCAGCATCATCAACCAAACCAATCAGGTGTCCCGAAACAATTTTTCCTCCTGCATACACAGATGTCAGGATGTTACCGGTTTGTTTGTAATGGAAAATCGTATCGTTCGATGATTCGCCATTTTCAGTATTGCTGACAGGGCGGAAAGTTTTGTTGTGATAGTTGATCATATCATGTAAATATATTTAATCTCCTTTTACATAAAACCAGAAAGATTCAATTCAAATACCTGGTATTTACACATTGGTTTTACTTGTTTTCAATTGAATAATATCTACTAAAAAAGCAAAAGCCATTGAAAAATAAATATATCCTTTTGGAATTTCAAGATGAAATCCTTCAGCTATTAATGCCACACCGATCATCATTAAAAAGCAGAGTGCCAGAATCTTAAATGAGGGATGCTTCCTGATAAAATCACTAATAGGCTTAGAGGCTATCAGCATAATGATCACAGTAACAATGACTGCAGTATACATAACCCACAGTTCCTCAACCATGCCCACAGCCGTAATAATTGAATCTACAGAGAAGACCAGGTCTAATAATATGACCTCCAAAAGCAAACGTTTAAAGCTCGCTTTACGAGGTAATGTGGGTGAATCAGTCTTACTGATCTCGGTACGATAGTATATTTCCTTTGTACTCTTATAGATAAGAAAAAGTCCGCCGAGAATTAAAATTAGTCCTTTCCCGGAAAAGTCAATTTCCCATATAGTGAATAACGTTTTGTCCAGTTTCAAAATCCATGCAATAAAGGCCAGTAGACCCAGCCGCATGACCATCGCCAGGGCGATACCCCAAAATCTAAGTTTATTTCTCTGATTCTCAGGTAGTTTATCTGCCAAAATCGAAATAAAAATAATGTTGTCAATGCCCAAAATTACCTCCAGTGCAATAAGAGAAATTAACGGGATTAAAACTTCGGCCATATATTATTTTTTACTTTACAGGAGATGGTGCAAATCTAATAAATCAGCATGTTTTCTGAGTAAAACAAGTATCTATCAATGGTAAAAAATGCCAGACAATTGGCGTCCGGCATTCTAAAAATGATCTGAGTCTCATGATCTGCAAGTCAGGATCGTCAAATCAACCGATAAAATGAATTCCGGGTTGTAGGCAAAACTGATATCGACTATATCACTTCTCAACTGCAACGATACCGGTATGCGGAGGACCCTTCTATGATTCTGAATGTACGAGATCAGCATCAGAATATTTAAAATTCATTGTTTCCGGATAAAATATTACCTCACCCGTTGCAATGTCGTGAGTACCTCCCACGATTCCGATTTGGCCTGATACAATCATCTCCTTCAGGATCGCACTGCGCTCCATGATCCCTTGTACAGTTCGTTTGACGTTTATAGTAGCAACATTTTCAACAAAGGCTGCATTTCCCGAATTTCTGTTATCCGTTGTTTCAACTTCATCGTCAACTGCAGGTCTGATTTTTGTGAGCAGGACTGTCAGGTTACCCATTTCAACATGGTCGCACGCACCTTTCACAGCGCCGCATTTCGTATGTCCCAACACAACGATGATTTTGGCACCTGCCACTTTACAACCGAATTCCATACTGCCCAGGATATCCTCGTTGAGTATGTTACCTGCGATGCGGATACTAAAGATGTCGCCAAGCCCCTGGTCAAAGATCAATTCGGCTGAAGTGCGGCTGTCTATGCAACTCAGAATTACGGCAAATGGATGTTGTCCATCTGATGTTTCATTTGCCTGTTGCAAAAGATTCCGGTTTGCTTTCAGGTTATTTACAAACCTTTCGTTTCCCTTCTTTAAAATATCCAGGGCCATTGAGGGTGTTATGGCAGTTTGCATTTCCTTGGTTAAAGTTTTCATTTGATTGTTTTTATTTGTTAAATTGATTTATGAGTAAGCAGGTTCATTATACTTTAGTTTATTCACTTTGATATTCTTGGATTTGGCATTAATCTCATAATCCCGTATTAATTCCAGTATATCGTATGCTACGGATTTGGAGTTTGTAAAATCAATAATCACCCTTGAGTTTTCAGGTATCTCTTCCAATTCCTTCACCATATTGGCCTTATTAAAGAAGGAGACTTCTTCTGCTAAAACAAGGTGATACGTTTGTACTCCATCCTCTGTTGTAATGGTTTCCTTCATATGGTGCGAATTGCGAAAGCTATGAAGCAAGGCATAAAAACCACCTACAAGAAGTCCCGCCGTAATTCCCTTTAATAAATCCGTTAATAAAATGGCAACAACGGTCACTATAAAAGGCACAAACTGCTCCCAGCCTAATTTATACATCTCTTTGAATAGAACTGGTTTCGCTAATTTATAACCCACCATGATCAGGATGGCTGCTAAACTGGCCAGTGGAATCATATTCAGCACCCCTGCAATCGTAATGGCGCTGATTAATAAGAACACGCCATGAAGAATGGCAGACATTTTTGTTTTACCCCCAAATGAAATATTTGCAGTACTTCGGACAATTACCTGTGTAAGTGGTAATCCTCCTATAAATCCCGAAATAATATTGCCCAAACCCTGAGCCTTCAACTCTCTGTTGGTAGGTGTTACTCTCTTTTGAGGATCCATTTTGTCAGTTGCTTCAACACATAGTAGTGTTTCCAAACTTGCAACAATAGCTAACACAACAGCTACTTCCCAAACTTTTATATTCGTAATGGCGGAGAAATCAGGGAGTGTAAAAAAGCTAAAGAACTCAGTAAGATTATTGGCAACCGGGAGCCTTACTACCTGGTCCGCAGCTAAGCTAAAGTTTAAGACACCTGACTGAAACAAATAATTCAAAATAATACCCAGCACAACTACCACAATTGGCCCTTGCAATAATTGAAAGATGCGATGTTTTTTGGTCAGGACTTTGTCCCATAATATTAGAAGTGCCAGTGAAATAGAGGATATTAAAATGGCCCCAGCAGTTAGTACGTCAAATGCTTTTGCAATAGATGATAGTGTGTTGCCACCATCCACCTGAAAGAAAGCGTCATCTCCCACAGCAATTTTATCATATCCCAGTGCATGAGGTATTTGTTTCAGAATAATCAAAAGTCCAATGCCGGTCAGCATTCCTTTAATAACTGAGGATGGAAAGAAGTGAGCAATGAAGCCCGCTTTGGCAAAGCCCATAATAAGTTGTAAGATTCCGGCGAGGACTACAGCCAATAAAAAGACTGGCCATGAGCCCAGGGCTGCAATGGAGGTCAGGACGATTACCGCTAATCCTGCAGCAGGGCCACTGACCCCCAATGGTGAGCCACTGCTAATACCGACTACGATACCACCCACTATTCCTGCTATAATACCTGAAAACAAAGGTGCTCCAGAGGCCAGGGCAATGCCCAGACATAAGGGAACGGCCACAAAAAAAACGACAATACTTGCCGGGAGGTCACTTTTTAGATCTTTTAAAAGGTTTCTTACTTCCATGTTGCCTGCTTTTTAGCGTTTATGAAGCAAAGATAGTATGTTTATATCCAATAATAGTATTACTATCTTATAAAATTGTAAAATTTTCATAATTTTGACCAAATGGCATAGGATCTACTATTGTATTGAGAGTTACGCGCCCTTTTATATCAATCAGACTCAATGGAAGTACAGTTACAGATAAAAATGAATGAGAAATTATTTCTCAGGAACCCTGAACACTCTGAACTGGGAAAGAAAATCATCCTGCACAGCATCAACCTGATCTATAAAACCGGGTTTGAATCATTTACCTTTAAAAAGCTTGCAGAAGAGATCGGCACCACTGAAGCTGGTATATACAGGTATTTTGAAAATAAGCATAAGTTGCTGGTTTACCTGACTGCCTGGTATTGGGGCTGGGTTGAGTATCAAATCAATTATCACAATAACAATATCAAAGATCCGACCGTCAAATTAAAAAGGGTCATAAAGATCCTGGCAACCACGGTGCAGGATGATAAACAGACCAGTTATATAAACGAAAGTTTACTGCATCAGATCATTATTACAGAAGGATCCAAGGCATACCTGACAAAGCAGGTTGGAGAAGATAACAAACAACATTTTTTTAAACCCTACAAAGATCTGTGTGCCGTCATCGGAAATATAATTTCAGAGTGCAATCCTAAATATAAATACCCCAAGTCCCTTGCATCCACCATTATTGAGATTGCCCATATACAGAACTTTTTCATGCAACATCTTCCTTCCCTCACAGATTTTGGTAAGACGAAAGAGGAAAGCGACATTATTGATTTTCTGAATGATTTGGTTTTTACGAGTTTGAAAAAGGGGTAGTTGGAAATTGGAAAATTAGAAAATTAGAAATTGGAAAATTAGAAATTGGAAAATTAGAAATTGGAAATTGGAAATTGGAAATTCAAAAAAGAGAAATTGGAAACGCATATTTGTTAAGATCGATTTAGAGTACCGTAGGTACGACATATTTGTAATCGTAAAAGATCCATGGTCCCCACCACACCCCGTCTCCATTAAAAAATAGAAATTGGAAAATGGAAATTGGAAAATAGGAATTAAATAAATTAGAAATTAAGAGGAAAACCAATATTATTCTCTAAGGATCTTTCCCATTTTTTTCCCTTTAGCAAGCTCATCCACAAGCTTATCCAGATATCTCACTTTCTGCATGAGCTTGTCTTCGATATCTTCGACACGGTATCCGCAGATGACACCGGTAATTTTTGATACGTTGGGATTCATTTTCGGTGCCCGGGCAAAAAAGGTTTCAAAATCAACCTTGCTGTCGATCTGCTGTTGAAGTGATTTTTTATCATACCCGGTCAACCAGAATATAATGGTATCCAGTTCTTCTTTGGTACGTCCCTTTTTCTCGGCTTTTGCCATATAATGCGGATAGACGCTTGAAAACGTCATTCTATATACTCTTGCGTTATCCATCGTATTCGCTCTTGAATTCCAAAGGTACAGGATATACAAAATAGAGTTTACGATCAGAAGAGATTTATTCCCAGGGACAGCTCATCATTGCAATTGCTTTACTACTCTACCCTTCTCTATGAAGCCGGAGTACGTCCAGATTATGGTAGCATTCCGGTAAAGTTGTAAAACGGGCAAAACATCAATTTTCAGTTCTTTGCAAATAGCCGGATGATCGTCCGCATTGATACGAATAACAACCACAGTTTCTGCCATGTCCCTGGCAATTTCATCTAAGTATGGTTCCATTTTTCGGCAAGGTGCACACCAATCCGCATAAAAATCTACAAGCACTAATTTGTCAGAATTTAGCAATTCAACAAACTGTTGACTTGACATTCCGGCTGATGCAACTGAAGTATTATTTTCTTCCGGCAGATTTGCACTTCTCCATTTCAATAATCCTCCTTCCAGCTCATACACTTCTTCAAATCCATCTGAACGCATCTTTTTTGCGGCATCTGAACTCCGGCCTCCGCTTAAACAGTACACAAAAACTGGTAGTGTTTTATCCAGCTGACTGACCTTATTTTCAAACTGATCTTCATACCAATCGTAGTTTACTGAGTTTATTAAATGGCCTTTTGAATATTCTTCTGCTGTACGTACATCTAATATGATAGAAGCTGGGAATTCTTTAATCTTCCCGGCAAACTCCGTAGCAGTAAGATCTACCCTAAGCGCTGTAGTAGTTTGACCCTGGCTGCAACCTGAGAATATGACAGATGTAAGTATAAAGCTTAGTGTGATATAGATATTCATTCGACTAACTACAGATTGATAATTGATGAGAGATCTCTTAGAAGGATTTTGCCGAATAATCATGTTTATCTGATTGGGCCTTTGTCTTCAATTGTTGTACCGGGCTTTTGTTGCAGGTCTACCTTACAATTACCTGACCCGCAGTTGCCGGATGCACATCCAAAGGCAAATAGTCCCATCACTGCAAAGTAGCCGCCAATAGCCACGCCAAACCACTGTTGACTTACAGCAGATTGGATTATGACTGCACATCCAATAATGAGATATAATGCTCTTGTAAATGTCCAGTTAGAGAAAATTCTATCTTTCATACGTATTTTATTGAGACAATATGATTCACCAGGAACAATATTCCTGCACATGAAATAATCAAATAGCAAATTGATGTTATGCCCTGCTTCAGGCTACTACTATTGTAGTAATCATGGTGATCTTTGATTTCACAGAATTAGAGATCAAACATGCACCTTCTGATTTTAGTAATATTCGTTCAGCTTTTTCGCGGTCTTTTTCATCCGTGATAGTGACAGTAGGCTCAAGCGTAATTTCCGTCATCATAAATTTACCTTCCACTTGTTCAAGCTTTCCTTTTGATTTACAACTAAACCCTGTGAAGGATAATTTTGAATTTTCGGCAATTGATAAAAAAGTGGTCATTAAACAACTGCTTACAGCAGCCGTAAACAAGTGCTCCGGCGACCATATGCCCGGTATACCTTTTGGAAATTCAGGCGGTGTTGCCACTTCTATGCAACTGCCTGCATCTTTAGTTAACTCGGGTGAACACATCACCCCTTTACGTTCCGTGTTCCAGTTTACATCTACTGTATAATAGTGTGGTTCCATACTACCGAAGCATATTTGCTAAACTACTCCACCCACCACCATTGTACACTTCGCGGTAGCCATTTGATTCCAGGATATGCTTTGCCTGCCCACTTCTAATCCCGGAAGCACAGCAGATAATGATCGGCTTATCCTTTTTTAATGTGGAGTAATGATTGGAAAGATTATTTAAAGGAATGTTCTGCGATCCTTTGATATGACCTTGCTGATATTCTACTTTGGTTCGTACATCAACGATGACTGCTCCTTGTTCTACCAATTCAGCGAAGTCTACTTGAGGACCGATCCCAAAAAGTTGTTTGATGGTGTTTAACATAATCGTTAGTGAGTTTGAAGTTGAAGGTTTTCTACATGTAACCAGGAGCCGGCATTGTAACATTCAATACCTTGTTGCGATAAATACTGGGTGGCCTGCGCGCTTCTTCCACCGGATGCGCAACATAGGATCAATGGTTGGTTCAGGCTTTTTAGCTCAGCCATGCGTTTTTCAAAATCCTGCAAGGGTATATTGATAGATCCCATAACATTTCCACCATTGAACTCTGCAGTTGTCCGCACATCCACAATGGTGCCTTGTTTTTCCCTGATCATTTTTTCCATATTCATTATTTCTATATTTTTTACTTTGACAGTTTCCCGGTAAGGCAACTGGTCATACTTTTTAATTTCAATAATAATCCGTTCTTCTCCGTGGCTTCAGGATATCCAATTGCAAAAAGCATTTCTGTCAATTGATCCCTGATTACTGTATCACTGTGGGTGACCAAAACATTATTAGTTTCTAAATCAACCTCAACCGTTTCGACACCGTGTATGGACGTTAGCCTTTTAGTGATGGTGTTCACGCAACCGCCACAACTCAAATTTGCAATGGTTATGGTTTCAGATCGCATGGTGCTTTCGATTTTTCCTTTTGAAACATACTAAATAACAAACCGCCCATCATGACACCATACAATGTACTGTTCACTGGGTTGGAAGTGATGGCACATGTGCCACTAACACATCCCACAAAATGGTAATAGAGATATCCACCCATCGCGCCCACAATCATTCCTATGATGGTGAGTTTATGCTTTTGCATCCAGATCATTCCTGAAATTGTTTAACAGCTTCACTTAGATCAAATACTTGTGCTTCTCCATTGAGTTTGGATTGGAGAATGCTGGTACCCGCCGCACTTCTGTAACCACCCGCACAATGCACTACAATAGGCTTATGCAGAGGAATTTCGGTAGTACGTTCTCTTAATTGATGTAAGGGAATATGAATGGCACTGGCAAAGATTTTACCCGTCTTTATTTCTTCATCATTCCGCACGTCAATGATGGTAAATGTGTCTTCATTATTTTTTAATTCTTTGCTGTCAGCATTATTCATTTTCACATTACCGTAATCGCTCACAAAAGCCTTTGCTATTTGTTGTTCATAACCAATTTTAGCAGTTCGGGCGACCAATTCATGCAATTCGCTTTCATTTGCTGCCATCAAATAAAATGGTTCATTCGGATTTACAATGCTTCCCAACCATGTTTCGAATTTGGTATCCTTCATCAGGTTAATAGCATGTTTCAAATGACCCTTCCTGAACTGTTCCTGTGGACGGCTATCAATGATTAAAATTCCAGGATCTAATTCTTTAACATCATCAGCACTGGTGAGGGCTTCTCCTTGCTGCACTTTTGATATACTTGTCGAAAAATCTTCAGCACCTCTTTTATTTACACCCACATCAAACGGAAAATATTTGGGAATGAATGGCTGATCTGACAGCAGCTTTTTTACAAAATCTTCCTCCCTCATTTGCTGGAGGCTCCAATTGGATAATTTTTCTGCACCCAGGGTGCTTGCATTTTGCTCACTTAAACCCTTACCACACAGACTTCCCGCACCATGGGCCGGATACACTACCACATCATCAGGCAAAGTCATGATCTTATCACGAAGGGTATAATACATTTGCCTGGCTAACTCTGATCTTGCAGCTGTAATATTACCTGCCTGCTCCCGTAAATCGGGGCGGCCACAATCGCCAATAAATAATGTGTCACCGGTAAAGACAGCCTGTTCTTTTCCATCTTCATCTATAGCCACAACGCAGATACTGTCTGGTGAATGGCCAGGTGTGTTCATAGACTTTAATGTAATACGTCCCAACACCATGGCATCCCCATCATCAAATGTCTGATGATCATACTTTGCACCCAACAATTTACTTACATAAATAGAGGCACCGGTGGTATTGTGAATTTCCAGATGACTACTTACAAAATCAGCATGAGGATGTGTTTCAATTACAGCTTTGATCGTTGCGTTGTGCAGTTTAGCAAAATCATAATACGGTTGAGGATCCCTGGATGGATCTATTAAAACGATTTCCCCATTACTCACAATCGCATAGGAGTAGTGAGCTAAATTCTTATCTTCAAATTGTTTGATTTCCATTTTTTCTATTTATGAATGCAAAGTTCGGTGGATACTTCCCGCTGCACAGCAACTTTTGTTACAATACTCCGGATATTGACAAATCATTGGCTGTGGTTGGACCAGAGCATTAATTGATACGCCTGCAATAGAGAAACTGAGCCCGGTACTAATTGTTTTAAACAGCGCTGCACGATGGCTCGCATGTGCCAAATTGAAAACTTTTATGCCTCGTCAATAACCCAGCACGATTGGTCTATACCACTTCCTTTTCCCTTGTGGAAATCCCAAATGGGTAATAAAGCGGACAAAAACTTATAAAACTGGTCAGAATAAAAACTCCTGCAAAAAGTAACAGGATGAGAGCAGCTGTTCCCGAGATAAGATTTGTCAGGTATAGAATTACAATTACAATGGCGAGGAGGATCCTTATGGCTTTGTCAGCGGTTCCCATGTTCTTTTTCATGTGATTGGTTTTATAAGAAGTTGAATTTATTACACCTCAAAAATCAGGCATGAAAAGTTGCCCTACAGCAACTAATGTTACATAAGAGAAATTTTATTCCTGCCTAATATTACCAAACCTTCCTCCTCCATTTGTTTCAGCAACCTGGAAACGACCACACGGGCGGTTCCCAATTCGTTTGCCAATTGTTCGTGCGTGACATATAGCGTGTGGCTTTTGGTGATCTCGCATTTACGCTTAATGAAGTCCAGCAACCGTTCATCCAGCTTTTTAAAAGCTATGGCATTAACCACTTCCAGCAGTTCTTCGAACCGCTTGTGATACAAACGAAATATATAGTCAAGCCATTCAGGAAATTCCCTTATCAACATGCTGACTTTGTCAATCGGTATAAAAAGAATTTCTGTTTCTTCTTCCGCGATCGCTTTGATTTTGCTGGTGTCGTGATGCAGACCCCCCAAAAAAGACATGATACAACTTTCGCCCGGCTGGATGTAATACAGCAGAATCTCTCTGCCGTCATCGTCCGTGCGCATGACCCGAATGCTTCCCTTGGTAACAATGGGAATGGCTTTGATATAGGCATTTTCATTAAGGATAATATCACCTTCCGAAAATACTTTGGCAAAACCCAGAGCCGCCAGCTTTTCCCTGATCAGGGATGAAGATTTGAATTCTTGAATATCGTTTAATTCCATCATGTCCAGGTTAGCCTCCCCAACAAAGTTACGCAGTCTTATGTCTGCACACGTGATCCGGATCAATTACCAACATGACATTTCTCATGCATATAACTACATCCATGGGTTATAATAATCTTCAGTGGGCAGGTATATAAATATCAAATGTCGCCCCCTTATGTGGCTCTCCTGTTGCTGTAATGACGCCATTATGATTTTCCACAATCCGTTTCACGATAGAGAGACCTATGCCTGTTCCATTAAATTCATTTTTACCATGCAGCCGTTGAAAAACTTCAAATATTTTTTCACTGTACTGTTGTTCAAAGCCAATCCCGTTATCTGAAATTGTAGTCCAATCTTTTGACCGGATCATTTCACCCATTTCACCGCCACCCTGAAGAAAATAATAGTCAGAATTTTTAATGCTCATATTTGGATCTTAGGACTGAAGTATGAATTTATCTCTTGATGGCTGAGTAACATCCTTTTGAGAGATAGATGTAATGGCTTCCAAAATTATTTTTTTGAGTTTATCATAATCACCAGGTTTGCGAATATAATATTGGGCTCCTTTATGATAAAGTAAATCCACCAATTCAAGATTGAGCGAGGTAGAAAAGATAATGACAGGAAGATTCTTCAACCGTTCCGACAACTTTATTTCCTCCAAACATTCATATCCACTTTTGCGAGGCATGTTCAGGTCCAGGAAGAGGACGTCAGGAAAATTGTCTTCCCTGGAAGTCAAAAAATTCATAAGCTGGACACCATCATTTACGATGAAGAGGGATGATGAAATGGGCAATTCTTCTAATGCCTCCCTGAAAAAAGTACAATCATCAATATCATCATCGGCAAGTAAAAAAGTAAGATGCATCCTGTGTATGTTGTGACGTGGGCTTTCATTCCCTTTGTGGCCTTTGGAAGCCCACACAAAGGTTGTTATTTGTTTTGGTAGTTGGGATCAATTCTTCAACCAGTTAGGAGAAAACACTGTGAAGACAGCAGTTGTTTATAAGTTGCAGGATTTCCTCCGGCAGGTAGGTTTTGAAGGTTCCGGGTGAATGGAGGTCCCTGAGACTTGTCGAAAGGACCGCTCATAGTAATTGATCTTCCTAAATATTTAAATGAATAATCCGGGAAAAAAATCGGACAGGACTCTGTGTTTCTTCCCAATGGCAGGCTTACGACCGCACATGAACCATAATCTTACAATCTCATTAATTTCTCCTCCAGTATTTTTAATCGCGCCTCAAGTAGCTCAATCTTCTTAACCTGCAACTCAATAACAGTTTGTTGCTCCTGTACCGCTTTGACAAGAGGCACTACAAAGGTCTCATAGCTGAGCGTATACACTGCATGTTCACTTTTCGGAAGGGTGATACCGCTAAAATCATAATCACTTTCCAACGCTGCTGTTTCCACTTCCTGCGCGAGAAATCCGCTGAATTTAATCTCTTCAATATCATAGCGATGTGGAAAATTAAATTGTTGAGCCCATCCATGTAATTCTTCCTGTGCATCAATATCCCTGTGATAGGTAACAGGTCTTAGCCGAAGTATAAAGTCAAGACCTTTGACATCTTCGCGAATATCCGTTTTCACACGTGCGTCTGAAAATGTTGACCATGGAACGTTGCCACCATTCCAGACATTTGATAAATTTCCGATGTGTACATAGTTATCAAATTCCACATGATTATTCCAGTTATTGATGCCGATCGTGTTGTCAATATTTTGTGCGGCTCCTGAAAGATTACCGATAGCGGTATTTAAGCTCCCCGTAGGGCCATACGAAAGTGCTTCCGCACCTATAGCAGTATTACCTGAACCGGAACATCCAAAACATGCACCTTTTCCAACACCTGTATTTGAACTACCGGTCATATTGGCCCAAAGGGACAACCATCCTACCGCCACATTATTTGATCCGGTGGTGTTGTACCGGGAAGCCTCAAAACCAACCCCCACATTATTGGATGCATTGGCATCTTTTAAGGAATTAAATCCGATCGCCACATTCTGATTGCCGGAGGTATTGAATTCAAGGGCTTGTATGCCAACGGCTGTATTCGCCACACCAAGGGTAGTATGATACATAGTTCTATAACCAATGGCGGTATTATCACTACTCAGCCCGTTCTGTAAAGCTGCGCGTCCGATGGCGGTATTGCGATCTCCTTCCAGATTGTAATACATCGCAACGGCACCGAGTACTGTATTATCGTCTCCACCGATATTCTCATACAACGTTTGAAACCCCACGGCTACATTGTGGTGTCCCTGAGTATTTGCAAAAAGTGAAGAGCCACCTAATGCTGCATTATAGTACCCACTTGTATTCTTATAAAGTGAAAATGCACCCACTGCAACATTATGATATCCGGAGGTACTATAGCTTAAACTCTTATGTCCGAGACCGGAATTAAAATTTCCATTCGTGATCGAAATGCCTGTGCTATCTCCGAGTGTAATATTTCCGGTAATATGATTGAGTTCACCCGCCCATTGATTATTGAGTCTCAAACGCAACGGTATATTATCGTTGGTACCAATAAAATCTGTATTCGGATCCATACCGCTATTGCCGTTAGTGGACCAGACATTCGATGATGAAGTATGCTGAAACCATCCTGTGCCTGTATATGAATATA
Organism: Saprospiraceae bacterium; assembly: GCA_031426295.1. Lineage (GTDB taxonomy): Bacteria > Bacteroidota > Bacteroidia > Chitinophagales > Saprospiraceae > Opimibacter. The sequence goes on along the minus strand of JANPKZ010000271.1, from coordinate 755 downwards.
ATCCTTTAGCGCCGTCAGTTTGATAAATCATAAGACCTGTGACAGGTGCGGAAATCAATTCCCGTTGTACCTGTGTCATGCGTGGTATCAGCAGCCCATTTGTCACGCTTTGAAGGTCAAGTATGGCACAGGATTCAGGTGCGGCACCGGTCGTATTGATTGCGACATTTTGTGCGTGTAATGCTGCGGTGAATTGAAGAAAAAATGTCACCACAAGAAGTAAAATGATTCTCATCTTTTTTCATTGAAAATGAATCAAAGATGAGAAGCAGGGAAATCAGATTGAGGGATAGGCAGGAATGATTGAGCAGTTAGCGAACCTGGCAATAGACAATCGGCACAACTTTTTTACAAATATTCATGTGGAGATGAAATCCGCTCATTTACATGTAATTGCCTAATAATCAACACCTTAGGACAGTGTGGCATACCTAGGTGTGCCACACTGTCTTAACCGACTGATTTTCAATTGGTTAAAACCTAATTTTCGCTGGTTTTGGGCAATCTTATATCTTAAACACCATCATAGCCTTGCCGGATCTGAACACCTCAAAGTATTGGGCGGCCAATGCAGTTTGTGTTCCGGGACAATTAGATGGGCCTTTGCAATCACATGGCGTGTCCTTACATGCACCGTTGTCGCCACAGCAATACACCGAGAAGCAAGTTGCTTCACAACAGACCCCGTTACATCCGACAGTTGTTCCCTGGCGTTCTCCTCCCATGGTTGTGGTTTGGAGGCTCACCTTTGCAGT
>JANPKZ010000270.1:0-14127 GCA_031426295.1 Saprospiraceae bacterium | reverse complement strand
TCTTTCTTCTAAAAGTTGGTCGCGGGTTTTTCCATTAAATAACCCAAGGACCTGTGCGAAGGTGATGGAAGATGAAAATCGGATGCGGAGATTATCGAAGCGTAAAAGTTTATTGTCAGTATATCTGTACATAACCCTATTAAGCCTTCCATTTTCCTTCAATCCATAAAAAGAATAGGTTGCACCAATTGAAACTGTAGTTATTCCCTTAAATAATCGCGTATTACCACTAATATTAAGCGGGCTAAAATCAAAGGAATCGGCCGCCATGTTATAATTGCCATTGGCAGAAATATTATCAAATAACTTCAGCTTTTTCTCAGTGCTGTCACGTTTACTAAAATATTTTCCTTCAAAAAGATTATTGAATCCATAGTTAAAATTTGCCTGTTCCTGATCGGTTGGTCGCACGGAGAATAATAGATTTTCAAAACGACTCTGTCTACGAAGAGAATCATCCAGGACCGAATACTTTGAATACTCATAGTATTTATCAGGCGAAGAAGGAGAATATGAAAATCCGAAACTCGGCTTCAATACATGCCTGAATCCGCGTAACCATCCTTTTTTAAACCTGACAGTTCCGAAGATCTGGGTATTCATGCTGATACTTGAATTAAACGTCCGGAAGGCCCTGAGTTTTTCAGCAAGTCTTGGATCCACTTTACCATAACTTAACGTATCATCCACGATATAATATCCTGTTCCATCCGGATAATACACAGTATCAGGACGAATGAACTCCTCGCTGGTGGAATCAAATCTGAATTCGTATTCACGTGTTTTAAAAAACCATGTTTCACCATAGTCTATAGATGGTGTGACATTAAAATATTTAAGCACGTTAAAATTCACATTGGCAGACGCTTTATGTTGCGCACCATATTGAGAATTTGCCCAGGTAGACGAATCAAATAATGTAGTATCCGTACCAACCAATTGCGCTCTTGCCAAACCTGTATATTGGAATGCAATTTTCTCATACCACTGATCCGGACCCGGCTTATCCTTGATCTTGAATGGATAGATCCGGTTCAACCGGAAATTAAATTCAGGCGCATTGATCGTAACAATGTGCGTACGCGTATTTTGGCTATGGTTTAGACCAGCCGTAAATGAATATGGCTTGCCAGGAAATGTGCGGCTGTAATTAAAATTTGAATTATAGGAATTGGTCAGGGCACTCTGCGCATCATTAAAATTCAGAGCTTCATAATCATTGCTCTGGATATTGATACTCCCCCCGATTGTCTGATATGGATGGGCTTTCGCGTCCTGGTTATGTGATACCCGGATCGAAAATGATTTTTCTTTTGTCTCACGATAATCACCCAGAGGTTCGGATATCAGGCTTGAATATCTCAAATCAACACTGCCGCGGAATTTATACTTTTTGATATAATTCGTATTGACACCCAAACCCCATGACCCATTAAAATAGAGGTCACCGGTCAATCGTACATCAGCCCAATCCTTGTGTGGAAAATAATATCCAAAATCTTTGATCCCATATCCCCTGTTCGTAGATTTTTCAAAATCACGCGGGAATATAACTCCAGCCTGCCGCGACTCAGGAACAGGATAAAATCCAAAGGGCAACCACAAAGGTGTGGGGACACCAAATAATTCCAAATGAGAAGCTCCTACAACCGCAAGCTTATCAGGAATGGTTTTGACTTTGCGAGCACGGATACCATAGTGCGGATGCGGTGCATCACAACTTGATATTAATGCAGCTTCATTGTACAGGACCGGGTCAGGATTTTCAGGTGTAGCATTTGCAGCTACATACTTGGTCTTTTCTCCGCGGATCAGGAGGTCCCCTTCTTCAAGCAGGACATTGTAGATAAATCCTTTCCGGCTTTTAAAATTATAGCGCATCCGCTCGGCATTGATCGTTTCTTCCCCGACCTTAAAAACAGGTTTGCCTGACAATTTTCCCAAACTGTCCAGCCTGCCTTCAGCCGTAGCGATGCTGCTATCGAGATCCACCACGATATAGTCCGCGGTTATATTCAGATCCTTGTATTTGACAAAGGCATTTCCAAAAAGGTAAACCCTGCGGGTCATATTGTCCAGATAATTTGAGTCGGCTGAGCCATATTCAACTTTGGCATCAATACTATCAGGGGACATTGTAATGACCACATTCTTGGTGGGTCTTAGGGAATCAAATGTGGTGGAGTCCATCCAGACCGAATCCGGTACGATGGAGATGTTGATCGGATTCTGTGCCCGGATCATCCCTGCCCAGGCAAGGAGAACAAAAAGTGGTATGTAACGGGTCAGACTCAATCGGTTGGTTGGATACCGGAATTATAAAATATGGTCTATTGGCTGATCGTTGTTTTCCAAGGTGTAGTTGTGCCTTGTCAAAGACCCGTCAAAAGTCCGTAAAAATATATACAAACTGTATTGGTACATTTACTTACATATTATTACTTTTGTTAATGCAATCCACACGTTCAAAGGTATGAAAGTTTGTTACCGTTCTAAAACGTTGAATCCTCAACTCCTGCCAGTCGTGGCAATCGTTTTAACCATTATTTTAGGTTTTGCCGGCTCTTCAGATGCCCAGCAAACGTATAAAGTACGCAAAGTAGTACTGGATGCCGGTCACGGTGGCAAAGATCCGGGATGCCACGGAACCTCAACAAAAGAAAAGGAAATCGCCCTCGCAATCACTCTTGAGCTGGGCAAAAAAATAGAAGCCGCCTACCCCGATGTGGATGTGATCTACACCCGTGAGAAGGACGTCTTCATCGCCCTCAACGAACGTGCGGCTATTGCCAACAGGAATAAAGCAGACCTTTTTATTTCCATTCACTGCAATTATATAGGTGCACGCAACCGGGCTACAGGTACGGAAACGTATGTATTAGGTCTTCACAGGGCAGAAGATAACCTTGATGTAGCCAAACGTGAGAACTCCGCTATCCTGCTGGAAGACAACTTTGAAAAGACATATGATGGCTTTGACCCTTACAGTGCTGAAGGCCATATCATCCTGTCAATGTTCCAGAATGCGCATCTGCAACAGAGCATTGTATTGGCCAATAGTGTGGAAAGCGCATTTAAAAAGTTGTCACATCTCCCCAGCCGGGGTGTGAAACAGGCGGGATTTCTTGTGCTGCGCGAAACGACCATGCCCAGCATCCTGATCGAAACTGGCTTCCTGAGTACGGATGCCGATGAGAATTTCCTGATGAAGGATGAAAACCAGATCAAGGTGGCAGATGCCATCTTTAAAGCCTTCGGCAATTACAAGCGGGATGTGGAGTACCAGCAAAAAGAACTGGCCGACATAGCCAAAGAATCTGAAGTGAAGGATGTAGTAGATTCCAAACCTGCTGTAAAAACTGAGACAAAACCAGTTTCAAAAACAGAAACTAAGCCTCTTGCTAAATCGGAAACTAAACCTGCAACACCACCTGTAGCTGCTGAAAAAACGGTTGTAGCCGAAAAGAAGGAAGCTCCGAAAACAGAATCTCCCACAACAAATACTCCTGGCAAGACTACATCAAAAGTTGAATATCGGATCCAGGTAGCAGCCTCTTCTATGCCAAATGTAGATGCCAGGTATTCTGTGCTGTCAGATCTCGAAGTGATTAAGGAAGGAGACCTCTATAAGTTTATTGTAGGACATTTTAGTACCTATGAAGCTGCCAAACCGCGCCTGGAAGCACTCAGGACCAATGGATTTAGCGGCTGTTTTATTGTCATGTACCAGGACGGGCAGCGGGTCAGGGCCTGATCCCCAACAAATATTTAGACCTCTTTTCCTCCGTGCATTAACTTTGTGGCCTTCCTGATGTTTTGTCTGGACATCCGGAGGTAAATCAGTTGTATATAGAGCCTTCGGCGCGTTTCCACAAAATGTATTTATGAAAATATCAAATGAGTTTAAAATTGGTTTAATGGCCATTGTCGTTATAGGCCTGAGTGTATGGGGTTATATGTTTTTGAAAGGGCGGAATGTATTAAAAGCAGCCAATGAATATTTTGTACGCTTTGAAAATATCGATGCATTGGCAACCTCGTCGCCTGTACTGATCCATGGTTACCAGGTGGGAACAGTGTCAGCTATTGACCTGGAAGATGATCTCAACAGTATTATCATTACCCTGACGCTTGATAAGGAACTAAGAATCCCAAAAGATGCAGAGGCACTTATTTTCAGTACCAGTATCATGGGTGGCAAAGCGATAGATCTTCGGGTTAGCGGCGCTTGTTCGGGAGATCAGTGTGCGGAGCCGGGCAGTTTTATCTCGGGTCGTGTGAAAGGAATGTTTGACAGTCTCCTGGATAAGGGTGAAGACGGAACGCTGGCAAAAGTGAAAGAAAGTATAGGTGATATACTCAAGACGATGGGTGACTCACTCACGGGGGATAGCTCGAATAATGCACTTGCCAAGACATTTAATAATCTTTCCGGGCTTATTGAAAATCTTGAATCTGTGACGGGTTCTCTCGACAGATCCATGTCTGTGTATGACCGTTCCCTTACTGCTTCGTTGAAAAATGTGGAAACCATCACCGGAGCCATTGCGCGCAACCAGGATAAAATTGCGTCCTCCATTCAAAATCTTGAAAGCATAACTGCACAATTAGAGAAAGCTAAACTCGGCGAGACTACAGCAAATATTAATAAGCTTGTCACAGATGCACAGAGCACTGTTCAGGTGCTGAATAAATCTGTTGCTGAATCACAGAAAGCATTTACCAATCTCGCAGATGTCATGCAGGGAATCGAAAATGGAAAAGGCACACTGGGCAAGCTTATCAAAGATGATCGTCTCTATGATCGTGCATTAGCTACCACTAAAAATCTTGAACTCCTGATGCAGGATTTCCGCCTTAATCCAAAACGGTATGTGAATGTATCTGTCTTTGGAAAAAAACAAACTGACTACGAGGTGCCTGAGAATGATCCGGCGTTGCAGGTGGAACCGGATTCCGTGCCGGAGAAGACGAAACGCGAGTAATTCGGAAGTACGAAGTACAAGGTTGGAAGTACGAGTTTTGGTATTCGGTATTCAGTACTTGTGGTGAGCTTGTCGAATCCATTCTGTAAAATTGGTATTCAGTAAAAAGCGGTATTCGGTACTTGTGGTGAGCTTGTCGTATCCATTCGGTTAAAATTGGTATTCAGTAATAAGCGGTACTCGGTACTTGTGGTGAGCTTGTCGAATCCATTCGGTAAAATCAGTATTCAGTATTGCTTCTAAAATAAATCAAAGTTAAGCGTAGGCTTTGCCTACGTTTGAGTGTCATCAAATTTCCGATTTGATGAAAAGCAATCTTCATCGATTGTCACGTTTTTGCAAAACAGATTTTGCCAACACACAAACGTAGGCAAAGCCTACGCTTAACAAATCTATTTTTTAAAATACCGGTATTCAAAGTATTCATTTGAAGTATGCATACTACAAATGAATACCTCAAATGCATCTCTTACCATTTTTACCACTTACCTCCCGATTGCTATCGGGATACCACTTATCTCTTATCTCAATTTCTAAAGTGGGTTTATAATCGAATTACAATATTAATTAACCGATTTTTCACTGGTTCCTAAACCGATTCCATAAAACAAACTCGCCTGCAGGACGCGATGCATTCGCTCCCCCGTACCGCCGAGACTTTGTCCATTTACATCGGTGAATTGAAGGTCAACAGCTTTGACAAGACCATGTGAATACCGCAGGTCGATACCAAACTGATTCGTAAAATTGAAAGCAATACCACCATTTATTGCAAAGTCAACCTCATCCAAACCGAATTTTTCATGCGTTTTGCCTGTATTAAATTCAATGGTAGAGCGCACCAGCTTCGACATTTCAGGTCCTGCCATGATGCTAACGTGATCACCAAATTTGTAGCCGAACATAAACGGCATGGACAGGTATTCAAATTTGAATTTTAATTTGAACGGGTCTATTACAAGCTTGTCCTGGTCAGAGCCTTTCAGGTTATACAATATTTCAGGTTGAATGAAAAAATTCTGCCCAATCCCGAAATGTGCAAAAATGCCTGCATGCCATAGCAAGATTGAATTCTTTTGTTCTGAGTCAAGGGATGCAAGATTGGGACCAGCCTTTATACCAACAGAATGCTGGCAGAAAACTGCAGATATTCCTAAAAAGGAAAGACAAAATATTAGGATAAGACTTTTCATATGGCTGGATTGTTTTGCTCAATTAAAAACGAAAGGTTTAAAATTTTTCTTGTCCGGATCATAAAATACGCTGACCAAAAAAAATCAGCAACTCGAAACCCGAATTGCTGATCTTGAAGAAATATTATTGAGAATTGATACTGCCCTTTCTGTTTCTTCCATAACGGTGAAAAGGTAGGTTCAATCTTTTACTCTGCTGACTTCAGTACTGTCTGATGAGCAGCCCTGATGGATATATCGGTCAGGAGCTTGTCTGCCTCCATTTCCTCATTGAGGATTTCCTGGAGGATATCTGCTTCTTTTACTAAGTCCAGAGTTCTGGCAAGTGTAATCATGGAATTGTAGGATGCAATTTCATAATGCTCCACCTTCTGACCTGCAGCAATGATAGCTGAATCCAGGGCAGGTCCTGTGAATTCTTCCATTAGTTCGTTGCCTTCTGTAAGGATACCCTCCATGCCGGCACATTTTTTTGCTCGGATGGCGATGCCTGCACCCTGAAATACGCGTTCAACCATATCAACCTGGTTTTCCGTATCTGCGAGGTGATTTTCAAGAGCCATTTTAAGATCAGGGGACGATGCCTTCCGGATCATTTTGGGAATTGCTTTTGTCAAAGCTTTCTCAACCCAGTAGATATCCTTCAGGGCATGCTCAAATAACTTTTGTATTTCTTCACGACCCTCTTTCATACTCTTTTTAGGGGCTGCGGATCGTTTGGCAGTAGCTTTTTTAGCCGGAGCCTTTTTGGCCGGAGCCTTTTTAGCAGAACTCTTTACAGTTTTTTTGGAGGTACCTCGCGCTGGGGATTTCGCTGAAGCTTTTTTGGCTGATTTTTTAGCTGCTTTCTTGGCCATGTCTTTTGGTTTAGTTGTTAGGAGATCGTATGGTTAGTAGTAAATGGATCCGGATTTGGGATAGATCAACATTCAACACATTGCATAAAAAAAGGTTTACTGTTAGAAATTTGTAAACATACCGTATGTGAAAAAATAGAATAGTTGCAATCGTGTACATTATTTAATGAATTGTGTAATGCAACGACATTGAAACTCCGTCATATTTGTCGCGACAATTTTATTTTATCATTTCAAAATCTTTACCTCTATGTCAGAACGTAATCAAAATTCCGGAAACGGCCCGGGCAACAAGTCAGGAAGCGGGTCAAACGAAACATCCTCGGATCGTAATGGTATTACCAATAAGGATCAGGACAATAATGAAACCTATGGCAGTAAATCTGGCCAGCAGGTTGGCAAAGAGACTCAGGGTAATCACACCAGTGGGATGAACCATACCTCCACTAAGGGTGCGGCAACCATGACAGAAGATGAAGACCGTGATGATCCGGAAACATACCAGGAAGAAGATGGCCTTGAAGATGATGTAGAAGGAACTGATGAAGGATCAGAAGAGGATGAGGATAGCAGGCCTGATGGAGATGACGAGGGAGGCGATGATTACAATGACGATGAAGAAGAATAAATAAGACATAACCCCCTTAGAACCAAACCGTAGCTGATGCAAGTCTGCTACGGTTTTTTTTATCTGATACATGATGGTTTCGTAAATTTCAAGGCAAGAAAGGGCGCACGCTGTGAGGCTGTATTTCCAATTACAAATATGTTGTACCTACGGTACTCACAAACATTTCCGCTTCACGGCCTTTTCTGCCTCTTCTCCCTTTCCTCCTTCACTTCCGTAAAATATTCATTACCTCTTCTTTTCTCCTTCTTGACACGGGTACCGATTGATTATTTGTCATCCATATAAAACCCTCACGATCCATCTTATTGACATACTTCATGTTGACAAGGTGTGATTTGTGAACCCTGAAAAAACCATAATCCTGCAGGATCGATTCATAGTCTTTTAAGGTGTGAGATACCATCAGGGTTTTGCCGCCTTCAAGAAAAAATTTTGTGTAATTACTTTCGCCTTCACAACGAAGGATTTCTGAAGGCAGGTAAAAGAAGACGCCTTCTGATGTTGATATGGCAAGTTTATATTCATCTGTATCAGGTTTCTGGATATTTTCCATCAAATTATGCAGCACTTCATGTCGTGTTTTATCCGAATGATTCCGGCGAACGATATGCCGGTTGAGGGCATTTTGTAACTCCAGGATGTCGAGAGGTTTTAATAAATAATCAAGCGCACTAAAACGGATCGCCTTGATGGCATATTTATCGTAGGCTGTGGTGAAGATGACATCAAAATCCCACGACCCTGCTTTATTCAGGAAATCAAATCCATTCATACCGGGCATTTCGATATCCAGCATGACAAGGGATGGTTTATAGTTTTCCAATAACGCAATAGCCTTCACAGGATCTTGTTCAGTCTGAAGCTCATATTCCAAAGGCATATATTTCCTGATCAGCACGGCCAGGATATTGCATGCGGCTTCTTCATCATCTAGAATCAAGATGCGGATCATGTAGATGTACTCTTTGGTGTAATAAATTTGCGGTTATAAATTGGAATTACAAGAATTACCCTGGTTCCTGCAGGTTGGTGATCTCCTTTATAAAGATCGTGTATCGTCAGGTCGGCTAACGGATGAGTGTTTTTAAGTAATTCCAGTCTGTTTTCAGACAACTGTTTTCCTTTCGATTTATGTGATTTTCCACCTAACCGGCTATCCCGGAGTTCACCTGCCCTGATGCGGCCTATTCCATCATCTTCAATAATCACCTCCAGATAATTTTCAGGTTGCTCCCTAATAAAAAGTCGTAATTGTTTTTCGCCCGTTTTATGGCGAAGGCCATGCCAAATCGCATTTTCGAGATGTGGCTGGATGAGCATCGGAGGGATTCTGATTTCCTCCGGATCAAGGTCTTCATCAATTTCAAACTGGTATGTCATATCATCTTTGAAACGCAATTTTTCAAGAGAGATATAGAGATTTAATACTTCCAATTCTTCCTGAAGGGAAACATCAGTCATATCAGATTGCTCCAGCACCAAGCGAAGGAGTTTTGAAAATTTGGAGAGGTAACCATACGCCTCTTCTACTTTGCCTGTCACAATACATTCCTGGATTGCATTGAGACTATTGAAGACAAAGTGCGGATTCATCTGCGATTGCAGTGCTTTGGATTCCAGCTGGGCAATTTGTCGCTCTACCAGAAGATCATTTTTTAGTTTATCAAAGCGAGTTTTATAATACCACCATACAGTTCCAATGGCCATACAGATCAGTAGCATTATGACATACCATTCTGCCCACCATGGAGGATGAATACGGATCTGTATGGGAGCTGCAAATGGATGCCAGAAGGAACCATCAAATACTTCGACCTCAAATGAATATTTCCCGGGATTAAGATTGAAATCAACGGTTGAAATTGTTGAGGGAGCAGACCATTCAATCCTTTCTCCTGAATTCATCCGGTACCTGTACGTAACCTGGTCCGCCATCGTGAGGTCACTGACGGCAAATGCAAATCGTAGGTGTTGATTTTTATAAGAAAAATTCAACCTGGACTCCGGCTTAATTTGAATTTCATTTCCATTGGCATTGAGATAAAAAACAAATAAATGCAGCGTATCCTGATTAAATGTAATGGTTTTGGGATCCAGTATGACAAGCCCCCGGTTAGCTCCAAAAACAATTTTGCCGGACGCAAGGATGGTCGAGGCCATAATCGGGAAGTTCAAATTTGTCAGCCCCTGCCGTGCATCAATTTTATACAGTTTCTTTTCCGCAGGGAGATATTTGAGAATATTATAATTATTAGTCATCCATACGGATCCATCAAGCGCCAGTTCGATTGACTCTACCCGGGATCCGATGATTCCATTTCCCTTTGTATAATTTATAATGGAATCACGCTGATCAATAACCGAAAATGAGTTATAGCCTCCTATATACATATTGCCCTGATCAGGCCCGGTGAGTCCGTAGGGCCGATTGCTGGAGAGACCATTGTTAAAATTGTATTTTTTCAGTGTCTTCGTCTTAAAATGATAATGCCAGACTGCACCATGTGGAGATGATGAAATCCAAATTTCATCTTTCAATGGAACCATGTCAATAATCCGGTGAGAATCAAGTTGGCGGAGTAATGTATCATCTGGAAACGTATCACGCCTGTGATCATCTATCGTAAATCTGCATAGCCCATCTTCCGTCCCAACATATACATACCCGTCATCACTTCTTTTAATCACTCTCGTATTACTTATTGTAACAGGATAGGGTGGAAAATCATTTTGGTGCAGAAGTTTTGAAAAAATTCCATGCTTAAAAATCGCAATGCCTTCGCGTCGCAATCCTACCCATACCTCATCCTTCTTTACAATCTCCACCCACATTGGGAAAAAACTTTCCGAATGCTCAAGATATTGAGGAGGGACCTTTAGTCCTTTTGATGTATTCAACTGCGGATTATAAAAGATCAACTTATCCCTGATCGCTATCCACAGATTCTGATCAGAATCTTCAGCAATAGAGAGCACGCGCTGATCATTAATATTACCTTCTGCATCTTTAAAATAATTGATGTATTCAATAGCAGGATTTTTAATGTTAGTATAATCCACTCCGTCCAGCGAGCTCAGAACCACATTTCCGAGTGAATCTGATATGATATTGCGCAATCCATCACTCATGACGGAAGCTGCACTATTTGGATCATGCTTATAATTCGTATACTTCGTCAGAGTTGAATCCAGGACTAACATTCCTTTCCCGGTAAGTGACATGTAAATACGGCCATCACTTCCCGTGGTCAGATTCATGATCTGTTCGTACAGGTTATTCTCTTCGAAATTTGCAGGACGTGGGATCTCTTTAATATTATCAGGATAATCTATAGAAGCAATAAAGAGTTTGAACCCTGTGCTTCCTCCCATCACGATTTGTCCTTGGGTAAATTTTGCAGCACACTGCAATCCCTCATAAGGAAAGAATGCTACCAGTTTTTTATGAGTCAAGTCAATCAACATCACACCTGACGGAGTAACGACCGTGTAGCTATCCTTGTCAAATCGTCTTAAATCCTTCGCAATTCCGACCCTAAACAAGCTATCAACCCAAGACTGTTTGATCCAACCTGATCCATCCGAATTACGGGAATACGTGCCCCGGGTTGTGAGAGCGTAAATAAGCCCATTGCCATCCTCAGCCACAAATTGCACATCCACCATTGGCTTTTCCGGATCAATGATCTCAAGAAAAAACTGACGGTTTTCAGTAACGCGTGTAAGTCCAAAATTGGTAGACACCCAGATACGGTTCTGACGATCACAAAAGACGTGTCCTATCTGATCATCGGTTAATCCGGGATGAGAATGACGATAATAGGTAGTGACTTCCTTCCCATTAAATCTGACAAGGCCATCATTAGTGGCGATCCAGATGAATCCAAATTGATCAAAATCACAATGCGAGGCTGCCACACTTTTCATGCCCTGATCGAATCCAATGTGCCTGAAAACCAACTGCTGGGAAAACAGACCTGACACCGGCAGCAGCGCGATATAAATCCGTAAAAGGATATTTATGATTTTAGACGTCCCCAAGTGTACAAAACTAATGAAGTTGTAATCCAATACGCTGCCATTGGAACATCCATTCCAGCCGGACCATCATTGAACCAGGAGTTGTGATTCAATCATGCCGTTTTCTCGATCAATGTACCCTTTTGTAATTGGAGTCAGACCGTATGGTAATTGACCGAAGTCCCAATTTACAGGATCAGATAAGTTTGGGCCGTAACTAAGAATACCATGTCACTCACCCGCCATGCATTACAGATTCAGATTAACCTTATTGAAGACGCCATGAAAAAAGCAGGTGTATGGTGTACTGATCCACCAAATTGGATCATAGATTACCAGGATGGAACAGTTGTCAATATATGGCAATGGCTTCAGTACGTCCATCTTCCCATGAGGCTTACCGATGTGTCCCGGAATCACCAATATCTCGCACCTCAGATGATGCAATATGTAGGTTCAGATCCTCTGCGATTACAAATTCTTCAACTCGTCATAGAACTCGACTCGCTATCTCCCACTATATAAATTCCTGCTAATGAAACAATCTAACATGAAAACCCGCATTCTCATTCTTACCCTGCTCGTTATCCAAATCCAACTCTTTGCACAGCAAAACATTGGGCTTGGTACCACATCACCTCACATAAGTTCAATGCTGGACATCACCAGTACTACAAAAGGGTTACTGATCCCAAGAATGACATTCACTCAGAGAACTGCTATTAACTCACCTGCATTAGGTCTTATGGTTTTCCAGACAAATGCTCAGGGTTCCAGTACTGCTGGTCTCTATTATTTTGATGGTTCGATCTGGAAACGATTTGCACGATTAGATGAGATTGGTGGTGGCGGTGGAGGAACCGGTACATGGACCGCTGTCTCGGATGATCAATTCAGTAATGTAACTGGTAATGTTGGAATTGGTACCTCATCACCTTCTTCTAAATTTCATCTTGTTGGAAACTTACTTCACGTAGGAGGAACCTATACGATGAACCATTCAGGTGGCATCCTTCAATTTCAAAATGCAGGCGTTAATAAGGCCTATGTGCAGTTGTCTGGCAATAATTTGCGCATGGGTACGAATTCTGGAAATACCGGAGGTGAATTCAGGATCCGGATGAATGCTGAGGAACGAATGATTATTGACAGCTTGGGACGCATGGGCATTGGAACCACATCACCAGAAGCAAAACTTCATGTTTATAATGGTAATGTCAAAATTGAACGACCTGGATTTAATGGATTTTCAGGACTCCCTTACGCTCCTACTGTACAATTTGAATTGACGGATGAAAATAATAAAAGCGCTGGTCTGTGGTTTGGCCAGGATGGTACGGAATTGGCCAATATATATTATCTCAACAAAACATCGAGCCCGGATATGATCCGGTTTGGGATCAGCAACCCTGATGCGTTTGATCTGGCAATTACGGATACAAAAAGAGTAGGCATTAATATGAATTCAGACTTGTCAACTTTTGAAGGACAATTACACATCCGCGGTGCTTCCGGAGTGGATGAATTAGCTCTGGTGAAGTCGGTTCAGGGTCAAAGTCCAACTATCCAATTCCATTCAACCTCAACAGGAGGCACACCTGATCAAAAAGAAGCTTTTATTCAATTGAGTGATAATGATAACCTTCGGATTGGGACCAATAGTGGTAATACAAATGGTAAGCTCATCTTCCGCATGAATAGTGTTGACCAGGCTGTCATGACACCCAACGGATACCTGGGACTTGGAATGGGCTCAGGTACACCATCTACAAGATTACAAATTGCTACTGGTCAGGATGCAGATCCCAACCCGCAGGTGGGTAATGGCTATTTAGTATTAGGTGATGTGAATGATAATAACATTACCATTGACAACAATGAGATGATGGCAAGAAATGGAGCCGGTATTGCAACTCTTGTTTTACAAAATGATGGTGGTGATTTGAAGGTAGGATCCAACAGTAAACTCGTTGTAGCTAATAATGGGAATGTAGGAATCGGGGCACCAACACCAATCGCCAAACTTGACGTCGCTGGAAATATTCGCGTGGTGCATTCAGGCCAGGCTATTGGCCTGGATGGGAATAATCCTGAAATTGCTTTTTACTGGAATGGAAATTTTCGTTCCTGGCTTGGACAATATTCTACCAAGCTATATATGGCTGCCAATAACCGGATCCATATTGCATCAACAGAACGTATCCATATGGAAGGGACCCAGGTTGCCATTGGAGCTATAAATCCCAATTCAACAGAATTTGCATTGACGGTAGCGGGCAAGATGGTTTGTGAAGAAGTACGTGTTCAGCTTTTTAATGATTGGCCGGATTATGTTTTTGCAGAACATTATCAATTGAAACCCCTACATGAATTAAAATCCTATATTAAAACACATCAACATCTGCCTGATATTCCCAAAGCAACAGAGGTACAGGATAAAG
>JANPKZ010000269.1:0-1636 GCA_031426295.1 Saprospiraceae bacterium | reverse complement strand
AATTAATTGATGGGATCGATAACCAGGCACCGGGGTTAAATTTTTCATTGGGAAATTTTCTGGGAGCATCTGATCTCGATGTGCTGAGCCTGGAAATCATTGCAGGTGCAGCCGGAGCGTATTATGGTCCTGCAGCATTTAATGGGGTCATTCATTTGAAGACAAAAAACCCTTTTATCCATACCGGATTATCAGCGTATGTGAAAGCAGGGGAGCGGAATTACCAGGAAGCGGCCATCAGATACGCGGATGTTTTTCAGAATAAGCAAGGACATGATTTTCTGGCATATAAACTAAACGCATTTGCATTACGTGCGGATGACTGGCGTGCTGAAAATTATACACCTGTTACAGATAGTCGTGATACAATTGGTAATCCGGGCAGGCATGATGCAGTTAACATCTATGGTGATGAATATTTCCTCCGAAATGATTTCAGAGATACATCGGATTTGCATGTTGATCTTTGCCGATACCCCGGATTGCGTACTTTCTATCGCACAGGTTATAAAGAAGTTGACCTGGTTGATTACAATACAGAAAACTATAAGGCGGGCATCGCAATACACCTTCGTACAAAACCATCGAAGGGAATTGAATCACCTTCTATTATTTTGTCCGGAAACTATGGCGCAGGAACAACCGTATACCAGGGTGATAACCGGTTCAGCCTGAAAGGAATTCAATTTGCTCAAAGTAAAATTGAATTCAGCAAACCTGATAAATTTTTCCTGCGGGCGTATCACACATTAACTGATGCGGGAAAATCATATGACCCTTATTTCACAGCGCTACGATTGCAAGATCTTAGTAAGGATGAGAGTGCATGGAGTAAAGCGTATACAGATTTCTGGGATGATTATGGGAATATTGATGATTCAGTAGAGCTTGCTGGATATCCTGTTGATGGTTGTTTATATCCTGATTCTACATTAAGATGGTTATCAGATCATACCGCTGATCTGGCACGGTGGCATGGCATGGCCGCTCATTTTGCGGACTCAGTTAATATTCGCGAGCCAGCCAGTTACAATGAGTTTTATGAACCTGGAACATTCCGATTTGATTCTGCCTTTGCGATCATCACCAACACACCAAATACCTCAGCCGGTGGTACTCAATTCTATGATCATTCTTCACTGTTACAAATTGCAGATGAATACACATTAGAGGTTGTTCGATTAGGCGAAATACGTGTAGGTGGCAATTACAGAAAATATCTCCCTGTTTCACGCGGAACCATTTTCAGTGATACATCAGGTACGCATATACGCAATTCAGAAGTTGGGATCTATGCAGGCTGGAAGAAGAAATTCCTGGATCAGAAGCTGATCGCGAATGTCGTGGTACGTGGTGATAAAAATCAAAATTTGAATTGGAATATCACACCTGCTGCATCGCTGGTCTACAATCTGAAAGATCGCACATATTTCCGGTTCTCCTATTCAAGTGCTATACGAAATCCAACCTTGTCAGATCAATATCTGCATCTGAATGTAGGTCCTGCTATACTCGCAGGTCACATTGGACAGGTAGATAGCCTCATTACGATACCCTCATTCATCGAATGGAGAAACACAAATGATATGGTAAAGCTTAAATATTTTAATATCGATCCTATCCGTCCCGAAAAGGT
>JANPKZ010000268.1:0-5602 GCA_031426295.1 Saprospiraceae bacterium | reverse complement strand
AAAAAATATTTCTATTGATTTTACAGCGGTACATTATACAAATGCAGATAAGCTGAATTTTGCGTATACGTTAGCAGGTGCTGATGATGAATGGAAATATACCACGGTCAACCGTAGTGCTCAATATGCTGCACTTTCGCCGGGGAGTTATGTATTTAAATTAAAAGTTGCGGATGAAAGTGGTAATTGGGGACCTGATCACGAAATGATTTCTTTTACGATTGTTCCTCCGTTTTGGAAATCGGCATGGTTTATTCTTTGTGTCATTGGAGCAGCAGTACTCATTACATTCTGGATGGTTAGAAAACAGATCCGTACAATCCGGTATGAAGCTGGATTGAAACAAAAAATTGCTGAAACGGAAATGATGGCATTACGGGCGCAGATGAATCCGCATTTCATTTTCAATTGTATCAACAGCATTGACTCATTGATCCAGGACAATGACAAATATCATGCGACGATCTACCTCAATAAATTTGCCAAGCTGATCCGCTGTATCCTCGACAGTTCCAAACAAAATACAGTGTCGCTTGCGAATGACATGGAAGCACTCAAGCTCTATATCGAAATGGAACAATTCCGGAATGAAAATAAATTTACCGCAGCTATCAAGGCGGATCCGGACTTACTTCATGAAGATATCAAGGTACCGCCGCTGATCATTCAGCCGTATGTGGAGAATGCCATCCTGCATGGGCTGCGTAGCCGCAAGGACAACAAGGGTGAACTCTCCATTTCGCTGAACAGGCAGAATGGACATATTCGATATGTCATAGAAGATAATGGTGTCGGACGGATGCAGATGCAGAATGGGCATGCAACGGATAAGGTGTCGCACGGCATGCAGATGAGCAGTGACCGTGTCAGGTTGTTCAACCAGGAAGAACATGCGTCTGTGGAGATCACGGACCTGGTAACTGAAGGTAGCGCGTCCGGTACGCGTGTGGAGGTATTATTAAAAGTGAACTGACCGAACTATGATCACAGCTATCATCATTGACGACGAACCAAAAGGCCGTAACTCACTCCGGAAAAAATTATTGGAATATTGTCCGCAGGTCACGCTGGTAGGGGAGGCAGAGAACGGTGATGAAGGACTCGCGCTGATCGAAAAGCATGATCCAAGGATCGTGTTCCTCGACATTGAAATGCCGATGATGAATGGCTTCGAGATGTTGCAGCACCTGCCCAGGAAAAATTTCCATCTCATTTTTACGACCGCGTATGATCAGTATGCGATCAAGGCGATCAAGTATGCGGCATTTGATTATTTACTAAAGCCTATCGACATCGAAGAATTGCAGGCGACCATTAAAAAAGCAGAGGAACAAATTGCCCTGAACAACACCACGGAACGTCTTGAAACCTTATCCCACAATCTGGCCGGTAAGCTTCAACTACAGAAGATTGCGATCCCCACCATGGAAGGTTTGTGGTTCTTCAACCTCTCCGATATCGTCTACCTCGAGGCTGAAAGCAATTATACCACCCTGCACTTCGTCAACCATCCCAAGATCGTGGCCAGCCGCACCCTCCGTGAATTTGAAGAACTGCTGCCTACCGATATGTTCTTCCGCACCCACAATTCGTATATGATCAATCTCAATTTTATCAGGCGCTATATTAAGGGCGATGGCGGCCAGATTGAATTACAAAATGGGCATACGGTGGATGTGGCGCGGAGGAAGAAGGAGGAGTTTATTAGGTTGATAAGGTAAACACCATACGGTGTCAAAATTTAATTATATCACCTTCTTCAAACTTGCTGATGACCATATTACCATTGAAATGTAAATAATTACTGAAGAAATGGAAAAAAGAAATGGCAGTAGAATAAGGGTTACTTCACCTACTACTGCCATTTCTTTTTAGATACATCAGATCTATTATCCTCCTCCGGTTCCTTGTTTAGCATCATCTCCCCCAGTCCCACCTTTACCATCATCCCTGCTGGCAGGTAAGCCCGTAGCATAAGCAACTATGATACCCAAAATGACCATCTGTATCCCATGGTAAACAATGTCCACAAAGTACTCCATCATGGGCGCATGATTGTACATGGAGAATTGGATCAGATTCATCGGAACAAATACCAATAACGTCACCCAAAGACCATAGCGGGCCCCTTCTCCAACCGGTGTATCACCGCTCACACCCTTGACATACACGGACACAAAAGCAAAGCTGAATATCAAAAGGCCTAAGACATACCACATCATAACTGGCATCGCGTTTTGCTCAGTATGAGGGGTATAATAATCTTTCATCATCATACCATACCAGAGCCAGTCTGTCAGGTATAAGAACACAGTAGCTGCAAGAACAGCAATTACTAATTTTCCAGGTTTCATTTTGTTTTGATTTAAAGAAGTGATTGAATGTTGGCAATGCGCAGGCACTGAAGGACTGCGTACCTAAATGTAACTAATAAATCAGGTCCCGCGCCCGTCCAAATCTTTTACACCAATATTCAATATATCTTTGAACCGACCCCGTAATCAAAAACCTATGGCTGTACCCGAGATCCGGAAACTGGCGGCTGTGATGTTCACTGACATCCAGGGATATTCCGCATCGGTGCAGCATGATGAGAAGGCCGGGCTCAGCTTTGTAAACTCACACAGGCAACATCTTCGACATTTTACAGAAATCTACCGTGGACAGGTCATCCAATATTATGGTGACGGCAGCTTATCCATTTATGATAGTGTTGTCGATGCTGTGCATTGCGGGATTGAAATGCAAAAAGCCTACCAGGCCAGCAACCCCGTACCTGTCCGGATCGGCATCCACGTGGGTGATATTGTTTTTAAAGACGATTCTGTTTTCGGGGACGGTGTCAATATCGCAGCCCGCATCCAGGCAGTGGGCATCCCCGGATCAGTCTTGATTTCGCAACGTGTTCAATCAGAACTTTCCAATCAGCGTGATATTCAGACGAAGTTTGTTGGAAATTATAATCTGAAAAATATCAAGGATCCTGTCCCGGTCTACGCCATCACCAATGAAGGCCTGGTGATCCCACCGGTACTGCGAAATACAGGACTTTATAAAAAGCTGCTCCGTACGCTGCCGTTGATTGCATTACTTGCCCTGGTCATTTGGTTTGTCGCTAACCGCGCTAAAAATCCTGATATCCTGAATTCATTCACGGAAGAATCCATTTCCATTCCCAGTTTTAAAAATCATACGGGTGACCCCGCCAATGAGCATATCGCAGAAATGGCCGCACACTGGATCTCGAAAGAATTGAGTGCTGTGAATGCCAAAGTAGTGTCATCTGAATCCGCCAGTAATATGATTCAGTTGGCAGGTATGGATCTCTCCACCAAAAGAGGCAAACTCAATTACCAGTCACTTACCGGTGCAGTCAACTTTGTTGATGGGTCTTATATGATCACAGGGAATAAGCTCGACACGATGGTGATGACAGGTTTCATCAAAGATCTTGCATCAGGTGATATACTTGTTCCATTACCGATCGTGAAATGCAGATCAGTGGATCCGTTTAAATGTATTCAACAATTGTCCGGTCATATAAAAGGATACTGGATGAGTAAGGATGATAAGCCACTGTCACCACCAGATTATGAAGCGTACAAAGCCTACCTGGCTGCAAGAGGATCGTGGCGTACACCTGAAAAGGAGTTTGTGGTAGAGCAATTGCACAAAGCCATCACGCTGGATTCCACTTTTATTGATCCTTATTTTTTAATGCTGGATTTCCTATATAATGAAGGTGAACATGCGGCTGCACAGGATACGATCGCAGCCATGCGCCGGAAATTTCCCAGCCTGGATGCGCGACAGGAAAACCTGCTCAACTATCACAGCGCAGATGTCAGTGGCCGCAACAAGGAAGCATACCAATATTTTATAAAAGAATATGAGCTAGACCCGCGCGATTTGTTTACGAATAATTCAGCGATGGTGCTGGCATTGATGTACCGGCAGGATCCGCAACAGGCTATAAAATTTTTCAACGATATCCCCGTCGACAGTCTTCATTTCGATGCATGTACGTATTGTGCAGAGCGTCTCGATCTCGCTATGTGGGCCGCATTGGATGCGGGAGATATGAAACTGGCGGATCATCTGGCTACAAAAATGGATCATGCATTATATACACGGCAGACGTTCGGGATGCTGATCATGTATTATGTTGCCAAAAGTGATGAAGTAAAGATTGATGCATTGATCAGTGAAGCATCACGGGACAGTAGTATCAATGGATGGGAGTATCTGGATTTCCTGGCCGGCCGGTTGTACCAATTGAAAGACAACCAGGCGATGGCATCCAAATACGCAAAGCGGGCGATTGCATCGTATGGCCGCGATCCGGAAAATAATTACAGGATGTTGGGCAGAAGCTATTACATGGACCACCAATACAGTGAAGCTTTAAGTACATATCTGTTAGCTCATAAACAAACTCCGGATAACAACCGGATCCTCGGTGAACTGGGTATGGTGTATGCGCGCATGAAAAATATTCCGGAGGTAGAAAAAATAATTCATCAACTTGAATCACGCCGCAAAACATGGGAATACGGAAATACGGAATATCTGCAGGGCCGTCTCTATGCATTGACGGGTGATTTGGAAAAAGCTACATCCTTACTTACGACAGCCATTGAAAAGGGACAGCGATTTGAGATGTGGGCCACTTTTGGACATGATCCGGATTTATTGCCGTTGCGGGATTATGAGCCTTACAGGAAATTGATTGCTTCCTTTCGGGAATAAAAAGGCAGGGCGTTGCGGGGCATTGCAGGACATTGCGGGTTATGGCAGGGCATGCATGGAGAAGGGAAGAAAGGAAGAAAGGATGGAATAGGCGGAAGAGTCACAAAGGCAAAAATCAATTTCCAATTTCCAATTTTTTTAATTTCTCTGCTTCTCCGCGTCTCTGCGAGAGATTTTTTCTTTGCGCCCTTTGCGTCTTTGCGCGACCTCTTTTAAAGCGATATTGTAGCAAATGCTCTGACCGGAAACGTCCCCATACCTTCTACCTTCGGCGGAACTGCAGTAAATAAAAAATCAACAGTGGGTATCTCTGCCAGGCATGTCAGATGTTCGACGATTAATATTTCTGCTCCGAGTAGAATAGTATGAACAGGTCTCCGGTTACCCGAAGTGTCATCAATGTTATGGCTGTCGATTCCTACTAAGACTACTCCCTGATCACGTAACCACAATGCAGCCTCTTCAGTCAGAAATGGATGATCAGAAAAATATGCTTCCGTATTCCAGTGTTTTGACCAGCCTGTATGCACAAGCACCGCTTTGCCTTTCACATCATGGTTTTGAAAAACTCCCGGCCCAATGGCTTGCAGTTCTGTGCGGATGACAATACCGGGAAGATTTGCCACTTCACGTAAATGCAGATGTGACAAATCACGCCCATTTTCATACCTGTGAAATGGACAATCAATGTATGTGCCTGTATTGGCAACCATGTCAATCCGCCCGATCTGAAAAGATGTCCCCTCTTCATACCTCGGCTTTGAATCTTCCCTCGACAGGAAATCGCAGATGATCGGAACTGATAGACCTAAGCCACAATGTCTTCGATGGATTAATTACTTATAAAGGGCTA
>JANPKZ010000267.1:0-4062 GCA_031426295.1 Saprospiraceae bacterium | reverse complement strand
GCTCACCCCAATAAAAAGCGTCATCATGGAAACCTGGGGTTCAAACGCATACAGCAGCAGCACAAACTGGAATGTGTATACGAGGTAACGCACCAACGCAAGAGCCAGGCCTCTCCAGATTTCCGGTCGTTTGTAATCTTCTATGTAAGAAAGTTTATTGATCACTTTCTGAAATACGGGATGAAGATTGAGACGGCACACCAATCTGATCACCTGCTTTATTTTAAAAAAACAAAAACAGGCGATGATGACCCCTGCCAGTAAAACCACTTTTAGCCAAAGTAAATGGGGGATCAACAAGGTCAATGAGATAGCGCCAATCACGAAAGCCACCAGGTTTTGGCTGATACTTCCCATCATGGTTGCCATTGCTACCTGCCATCGGATCGGGTACGGCATAAACAATATCCTGCCTCCATACTCTCCTATTCTATTTGGGGTAAATAAGGAAAGTGCCACGCCCCCCATGACCGCCCTGAATAAACCAGGGAATGGCATCGTGACATGTCGCACCAAAAATTGCCGCCATTTATGCGTCTCCAGCCACCAGTTAACCGGCATCAGGCAGATGACCAACACCAGGTAGCCACTGGTTTTGTTAAAAACTTCACCCGAAAATGCCCTGAAATGATCGCTCTTCACCCAAAGCTGGTATACGACCAGCGTCAAGAGGATCAGGGTGATCGTCCACCTGACCAAAGGATGTCTCAGAAAATGCATTGATTAAAAGTAAGGTTTTTGAATTTTGTGAGCGCCTGAGGCGCCATCACGCTGGGGCGTGAGATTTGAAATTTTAGATTTTGGATTTGGTTTTAACACTTCAAAATTCCTTGTTCCTTGTTCGGAATTCTGCCTTCAACCCATTGGGTTGGTTGAGCTTAAAACACAGAGGCAGAAGCTTGAAGTAATAAGAATCAAAAGCCTCCGCCTTCGCCTCCGCCTCCGCCTCCGCCTTCGCCTTGTCCTCCGCCTTGTCCTTAGCCTTTTCTTACCTTCGTCTACTTACAAATGGAATTACTCGTCATTCTCATCCTGATCCTGATCAACGGGATCTTCTCGATGTCTGAGATCGCACTGGTCTCTGCCCGGAAAAACAGGCTCACCTTTTCAGCCCAAAAAGGTAACCGGGGCGCTAAAATTGCCCTTCACCTGGCCTCAAACCCCAGTAAGCTGCTTTCGACAGTCCAGATAGGCATCACCCTCGTGGGTTTGCTGACAGGTATCTATAGCGGTGAAAAGATCACCCAGGATATGGAAGCCAGGATCATGAATATCCCGGCATTAGCACCTTACGCGGATACCCTGAGTGTTGTCGTGGTCCTGATCATCATTACATTCTTTTCCCTTGTCCTTGGAGAACTTGTTCCCAAGCGCATCGGCCTGACCTACCCGGAGACTATTGCAAAAGCCATGGCATTTCCGATGAAGATCATCTCCATCATCATGGCGCCTTTTATATGGTTGCTCACGATGACGACAGAACTCATCTTAAAAATCTTCAGGGTCAAACCATCGAGTGACAGCAAGGTGACAGAGGAAGAGATCAAGGCGATCATCAAAGAAGGAATGGAACATGGTGAGGTGCAGGAAATCGAGCAGGATATTGTGAACCGTGTATTTAGTGTCGGTGACCGGAGTGTGAGTTCGCTGATGACGTCACGAAAACAACTTACTGCACTTGATATTACTGACAACAAAGAAGAAGTACTGAAGCTTGTCCTGGAGGACATGCACAACTTTTATCCGGTATATGATAGTGACAAACAGGATATCGTAGGAATTGTAAGCCTGAAAAAACTTTTCACTGCGATCGATCAGGTACAATTTAATATCGCGGATATTCTTTCTGAACCTTCCTATATCGCAGAAGGTGCATCTGCTTACCAGGCGTTGGAGCAGTTTAAAGAAACTAATATTCATTATGCATTGGTCATTGACGAATATGGATCAACACAAGGCATCCTCACAATGAGTGATATCCTTGAAGCACTCGTAGGTGATGTCTCCGAATTTTATGGCGAAGAATTTTCATTCATACAACGTGATGAAAATTCATGGTTGATCGATGGGCAATACCCGCTACCCGATTTCCTTGCACAATTTGGCATGGAAGAATTTATCAAAGACTTTGAATTCAATACGGTTGGCGGTCTCATCATTCATGAACTCGGCCGCTTACCTAAGCAAACTGAAAAAATGCGCTGGGAGCATTTTGAATTTGAGGTGATCGATATGGACGGGCCGAAGATTGATAAGATTATGGTGGTGCGGAAGGTTTAAAAAGGCAGGGCTTGCATGGATGGCATGGATGGCATGGCTTGTATGGCTTGCATGGTTGGCATAGCTGATATGATTATAAAATCCCCTTTATACGAGAGACCCTGAATTTCTGAAATGAAGAAAAATCACTGACATATGACGGTCCCTGAGCGCAGTCGAAGGGAAGAAACGTAGCAACCCCACCCCGAGTACCTCTCATTTTTTTTCCTGGAAGAACTTCCCGTTGAGATGATTCATCGGAAAAAAAATGAGAGGTACTCTTGCGGGAGTGCGATTTCTCCTTCCCTTCGACTGCGCTCAGGGACCTCCTTTCGAAATGATTTTTACTTTGAATCCATTTTTCCAATCATGCACTCAATGCTTTCAACCTCACATTAAAATCCTTCTCCTCTATAGGAGTATACAATGCATCAAAAAGCGACTGCAATTCCGAATCATGATCAACAGCTTTTGCTTTTCGGATATCAACATGAACCAGCTGCACCCAAAGGAGTGATTTAAGCTTGCGTTCCATATCGTACATGCGCATTTCGATCTGCAGGAATTTCGGTTTGACTTCGATGAGTTGGCTTTCCATGATAACCTCTTCCATCAATGTGGCAGGCCGGAAATAGGCAATCTGATTTTGGGTGACGACCCAGCCTAGACCGGTGCGGGCGCTGTACTCATAAATATTAAAATCGTAGGCTTTCAATACCTGGTCTTCGCGGGCATTGACAAAATAATCCAGATACCTGCCATTATTGAGGTGGGAATAAGGGTCACAGTCCTGGAACCGGATGATGGAGGTGCTCTGTAAAATCCGGGGTGTGGTGGCTTCGATGGGCTTCATGATTTCAAAGGTAATCGGTAGTGCTTAACTTCACGCCATCACAGATCCAACCCATCATGCGATATACAGCGGACGAACAAAAAGTCTTTTTTACAGAAACAAAAAAATACCTGGCAGCTAAAAGCGCTGAAGCATTAACTACAAAGGATATTACAACCCTTGAAGACCTGGTACGATTTCATGAATACAGGTACTATGTGATGAATGATCCGTTAGTCAGCGATTTTGAATACGACCAATTGTATAAATTGCTGGAAGCGCTGGAAAAAAGATTTCCTGAGGCTGCTTCTACCCTATCGCCAACCAAACGAGTTTCGAGCGATCTGACGGAAGATTTTGTAACAGTCAAACATGTGATCCCGATGTTGTCGCTGGACAATTCGTATGATGCAGATGACCTGATCAAGTTTGACACGCAGGTAAAAAAACTTACGGAGCGAGACAAAATCAATTACACTGTCGAACCAAAGTATGATGGTGGCAGTATCGCTTTACTTTATGAAGATGATCTGCTTGTAAGGGCAGCAACGCGTGGCAATGGCGTAGCAGGAGAAGAGATTACCGTACAGGCGAAAACGATCAAGTCGCTTCCGTTACGCGCTGCGTTTTCATCGTTAGGAATTCATCGTGCGGAGTTGCGTGGTGAAGCTGTGATCTCCAAAGAACGGTTTAAGCAGGTCAATAAATTTCGCGCGGATGAAGAATTACCCTTACTGGCAAATTCGCGTAACAGTGCTGCAGGAGGATTGCGTACCAAGGATCCATCTGAAACTGCACGCAGGCAGCTCGATACATTTATTTTTCAATTAGGATATGCTGTTGATAAAAAAGGAAAAGATGTATTGCCGTCCATCAAATCACATCATGATGCGATTGAATTTTTAGGAAGCCTTGGTTTTAAAGTTTCGAAAGGTGAAAAGAGGCTTTGCAAAGGAATAGAAGAAGTGATT
>JANPKZ010000266.1:0-6345 GCA_031426295.1 Saprospiraceae bacterium | reverse complement strand
ACACATTGAAGACATTTGCTCTGATGAGATCACATTTGATGTGAAGATCTACTCACCAGGTAGCAATAATTATGTGCTCGCGGTTCCACCAACAGACATACCGAAGAATGCCAGTGGCACATTTGATCTTTGGATGAATACAGCAACAAGTCCGAATTTCTCTTTAAGAACTTTTGGTCTTGAATATAATGATCCAAATAATTCGAACGAATACTACAGAATCCTCTGGTCGGTTGTGGATGGATGTGGAAATGTTACAACGTGTGAAGATCGTGTACGCCTGGAAGATTGCAAACAACCTACACCAGTTTGTATCAATGGTCTCAGTACTGTCCCGATGCCTTCTACAGGTACAATCACGATCTGGGCAAAAGATTTTGATGCCAGCAGTTTTGACAATTGTACGCCTGAACAGGAATTGAGATTTTCATTCTCCGGTACAGTATATCAGCCAAGCAGATTATTTACCTGCGAAGATATCCTGGCGCTGGGAGTAGAACTTCCAATTGATGTGTGGGTGTGGGATAACTGGGGTAATAAAGATTATTGTTCGACTACAATTGTATTTACAGATCCAAGCGGTGTGTGTGGATTTCCGATGGGTGGAGTAAGTGGTGTTGTGGAAACACCACAGGATCATCAGAATGTTGCGCAGGTAGGAATACAACTGATCAAGGGCGGACAGGTATTTGGAACAATTACTACGACAAATGATGGCTCTTTCCATTTCCCAGTCGTGCCTGCAGGACAGATGTATTCTTTGGAAGCAGCAAGGAATGATGATCCGAAAAATGGTGTGACAACACTTGACCTCGTCAAGCTGCAGAAACACTTGTTGTCATCTGAGCTTCTTTCTACACCATATCAACTGATCGCAGCGGATGCTAACAACAGTGGTAGTGTATCAGCGATTGACTTGTTGGAGATCCGCAAACTGATCTTAGGACTCAATCATGAATTCCCGAATAACAAATCGTGGAGATTTATACCTGTGTCGTATGATTTCCCTGATCCGTATCACCCATGGCCATTCGAAGAATCACCATCCTTCATGGTCAATGAAGATGGTATCATCGAAAATTTCGTAGGTGTGAAGATTGGTGACCTCAACCAGACAGTGGAAGCGAATGCAACAATGATCCGTCCAAGGAGTGAGAATTCTACTACGATGGCTTCACTTGACAGATTTGTTCAGAATGGAGAAACGGTTGATGTCACATTTGACATTCATCAGTTTGCCGGTCTTGTCACAGGTGGTCAGTGGGAATTAGAACTCGATGGTGCAAAGCTTGACAAGGTTACAGCGCTTGCAGAAGGGATGACACCTGAGATGTTTGTTTCAAATGAAACATCTATTCGTTTTGCATGGACTGCTAGCGAACCTGTGTTCTCTTCTGAAATGATGACCATCACGATTGTGACCACACGTTCAGGAAAATTGAGTGATATGATTTCGATCAATAATACCTTCCTCAATGCGGAGGTATATGATGAACATGAAGAAATCTACAATATCACGCTCGACTGGATGGATGAAGTGGAAGTAGCTGACGCCAGTGAGGTCCAGTTGCATCAGAATCGTCCAAATCCATGGACAGACGAAACGATCATCCCGTTCGAATTACCGGAAGCGGGTGACGTAACACTAAGCATAACCAATGCGATCGGAGAGGATGTGACGTCCCAAATGCGTCACTTCACCTCTGGTAAGCAACAATTTAAGATACGTAACGAGAACTGGCCGGCCGGGTTGTATTACTACACCCTCAGGTTCGGAGACATCCAGCTCACCAAGACTATGTTGATCCTGAATAAGCGTTGACGCAAGTCCGCAAAGATGAACACCCCGGACAATGGTCCGGGGTTTTGTCGTTTGTGGCCTGTACGCTACCTTCGCCGGCCACGTATGAAAGTCACTGACTACTTCCAGCAGAATCCCGGTAAGACCTTAATGTCATTTGAAATCCTTCCCCCGCTGAAGGGAGGCAATATGACCGACATCTTCAAGTTGCTGGATTCCCTGATGGAATTTAAACCGCCATTTATCGATGTTACCTACCACCGGGAGGAATATGTCTATCAAAAACACGACAGCGGCTATTATGAAAAAGTAGCGATCCGCAAGCGTCCCGGCACCGTTGGGATCTGCGCAGCGATCATGCACAAATATGGCGTCGAAGCAGTGCCTCACCTTATTTGTGGTGGTTTTACCAGGGAGGACACTGAAAATGCCCTCATCGACCTTAATTTCCTCGATATTAAAAATGTGCTGGCACTTCGCGGAGATGCGATGACATTTGAGGATAAATTCAATACAACTCTCGGTGGTCACTCGTATGCGCTGGATCTCGTAAAGCAGATCTCAGACATGAACAAGGGGAAATATCTTGATATCAATATTGAGAAGGGGAGCAAGATGGATTTTTGTATCGGCATCGCCGGCTATCCTGAAAAACATTATGAAGCACCGAACATGGACTTCGATTTGTTTTATACAGCAGAGAAAATAAAGGCAGGTGCAGACTATATCGTAACCCAGATGTATTTTGATAACAAGAAATTCTTCGAATACGTCAATGCATGTCGTGCAAAGGATATTGCTGTTCCTATCGTTCCGGGTATTAAACCTTTGACTAAAAGATACCAGTTAGCCGCCCTCCCTCGTAAGTTTTTCATCAACATGCCTGATGACCTGGTGAAAGAAATTAATCTTGCAAAAACAGATGCGGATGTAACTCAGATCGGGATTGAATGGACGATAGAGCAGTGCAAGGAGTTGATAAAAGAGGGTGTTCCCTGTATTCACTTTTATACGATGGGGGATGGGAAAACTATAGGGAAGATATTGAAGGGGATTATGTGATTCTTGAAGGAATTCCCCATCAAAAATGTCTATGGTATTAGCAATAGAGTCTCTTCAATATTCCGCGCTAAATTCTTGTCAAATCCCTCAAAAGAGTATAATATTTTCTTTTCTTTTTTGTCATATATGATAATCAAGGGAGCCCCATATATGTCCAAGAACTTTATTTCGTCTCTATGTTTTACAAAATATTGGCTATAGCTTGTGTTTTCTGAGCATTGCATTATATCTGAAATATGTTTATCAATATAATTTATGCCTATTATTTTTATTTGATTTGATATTTTATTATTATGAATTCCCGTTAAGATTTTTGAAACCTTGATACACGGTGGACAACCGCAAAACCAAAAATCCATTACTATATACCTTTCTTGAAACTGCTTTAAATAAAAAGAATTTCCATCTAAGTCGAACATTTCAAAGGTGTCATTAAAAATATTTGTAAGTGGCGGCCTAAGGGACAGCCATGCTGTATCTTTTTTATGACTAATTACAGGATCTTGTGAAGATGCATTTTCGAATTTTTGTTTTAAATAATTTAATGAATCGGAGTTAATTAGAAATTTGTAGTCGCTAAAAAAGTACGTTGTAATTTGAGGTTTTCTAGAAATGTTTAATATTTCTTGATAATAATAAATTAATGAATCTTTTAATGAGGCTTTAAATACAATTTTTGTTGACCCTGTGTCTGGATCGTCAGAATGAAACTTATCATCTATTCTGTAAAACCTCTCCATATTGATCAATACAGTGTCCTCAATAATTAGAATAGACTGTTGAAGCAATTTACTATTCCATTTATTAGAATCAATTATCGGGTTGCTGTATATAAATGGACTAAATGTAGCCCATCTAAAATCACCTCTCTTTATTATATTTTTTGCCTCCTCCACAGGCCAGGAATGAACTATTTTATCATCAGGTTCAAATTTATACAACGTATTATCAAACAAGCCAAATAAAGGCCTATTGTCCCTATTAGTGGTGTAAAAACTCCGCAATGCATTAGAGTTTTGATTTCCAAACAATATGTTGTGTGTTGTGTATGAAAAATCTATAGTGTCCGAAACCAAAGATTGATGGTGTGATACAATGTCATAGGATAAATAGTTAATATTTCTGTATTTTGAATTAATTATTCTTATGATATCATTTAAATCATAATCTTGAGCTGAAGACTCAAGAGAAGAAAAGATTAACCAAAACAGGATAATTCTCATGTAGCCATAAATTTTTGTCAAATTTAATTACAACAATTTTTAATGTTGTTCACTCACGTTATCGGCAACTACTAGTATTCCATATGGAGCAGGATTATTGGCCATTGTATTTTTATAATCACAGTCGCCAGATGTACCACTACATTTACATCTGTAACAACCGTTTGATTGCGCTTCTTCTTTGCAATCACTACTGCAAGGATTGCTTGAGTTGCTTAAACAACTAAAATCTGATGCTGGACGAGCGGATAAACTTAAATCAAATGGTATGAACCAAGCATCCGAGTTGAGGGCAGTTGTTAAGTCTGTGCCTGAAGCATTGAAATAATATTGCCCAAATATATTTGAGGAATAAATATATTGTCTAGAAAAAAATAATGTGTCGTCATCCGTACGATCCAAGCTTATTTTGGTTCTCCCTCCAAATATTACATCTGTATTACTATTAGCACATATTACCGTATCGGCAAAAAGAAAAATACCCCCACCTCTGGTTTCTGGAATTGGTGCGCTAGTGTCTGGATCCGGACACCATTCAATATCGCAATCTGAGCATCCTTGAGGAGGTGTATAGCAAATTGCCATTCCTGAATGTTAAACGCAATCTCCTGGATTAGTAGCTTCGCAGTAGCAGGTGTACTCTCCACCTTGATATGAGCGAGATACAATCTTATTCGTATTGAAATTTTCATTAATTAAAATTTTCTTAGGGGCTTCATTCGAGTTTGGGATAAACCATAATTTCCCTTGTTTACCTAATTCAAAAAAAGCTTGAGGATCAGTAATAAATGACTCATATCTTTTTCCTGGCGGTGTTTCGTATGTTCCAACAATAGACCGCTTACAATACGCAACATTCCCTTGTAATTCTATGTCAAAATGATATGCTACCTTATCATTATCATATAAAATTACATCTTGTTTAACTTTTTGGTAATCGTTAAAAGAAGAGGACAATATTTCTGTGCTTTTTTTTCAAGAAGTGAAGTTAAACATTATCAAAAACAGGCTAGTTAGTAAAATTAAATTTTTCATATAAAGGATTTTAAATAAAATTAGATTCGATGAATGTATAAAATTGTACGGAATTTACAAAATGACTCCTATTTTACTTAAAAGCTCCATTTAGGCTGATAATCAATTGTTTATGGATTTTGTTTTAGAAATAGTGAGTTAGACAGAGATTTTATTCGGTCAATTTATGTGAATTACTAGCTATTAAATATTGCATTTAGACCTCAGTCCTTCTCTTTCGTCCCATGCCCCTCTAATTCATACAATGGTAAAATTATCTATATAGTATAGAGCAATCTAAACTTCTGAAATACTTTTCCTGCTATATCTTAGGTCCATGATCCTAAGGACTCTCTTCCTATCTCTCGCTTCCTTTGTCTTGTTGACAATTAACCTGTCCGCACAATCCAGTGCGATAAAGTCTCCAGATGAATTCCTAGGCTATCCATTAGGCTCTCGATTCACACCCCACCATCAGTTAGTCGAATATTTCAGGGAAGTGGCATCGATCAGCGACCGCGTGAACCTCATCGATTATGGAGCCTCCTATGAGCTGCGCCCACTCATTGCCGCTATCATCAGCAGCCCTGAAAACCTGAAAAATCTTGAAGCGATCCGTACTGACAATTTGCGACGCACTGGCATGGTTGAAGGAAAACCTTCCGGAAAAGAAATCGCCATCGTCCATCTGAGTTATTCCATCCACGGAAATGAAGCAGCAGGTTCAGAAACATCCATGGCTGTATTGTACGCATTAGCGAAAGGGAATGCGGAAATCGATAAATGGCTCTCCAATACAGTAGTCATCATCGACCCGAGCCTTAATCCGGATGGATATTCACGATACACAAACTGGAATAACCAGGTAAGCGCCAAAGTAAACGATCCCATCATCGAAACACGCGAACATAGCGAGCCATGGCCCGGCGGCAGATTGAATCATTATTACTATGATCTTAACCGGGACTGGGTTTGGATGACACAAAAGGAGACACGCGATCGTATCAAATTTTACCTGCAGTGGATGCCACACGTACACGCTGATGTACACGAGATGTATTCTGACCAGTCGTATTATTTTGCCCCCGCGGCCCAACCATATCATCCATACCTGACCAAATGGCAAGGTGATTTTCAAACCGAGATCGGGAAAAATCATGCATCCTATTTTGATAAGGAAGGCTGGCTTTATTTTACAAAAGAATATTACGATCTCTTTTATCCATCATTTGGTGATACATATCC
>JANPKZ010000265.1:0-2631 GCA_031426295.1 Saprospiraceae bacterium | reverse complement strand
CTTCCTACTCCTAACAGTACACGTTCTGCCAGCGGGGCTCCGGGTCGTGAATACTGGCAACAAAAAGCGGATTATGTCATGGACGTCCGGCTCGATGATAAAAAACAAATGATCCGTGGGAAAGAAACCATTACGTATCATAATCAATCTCCCGATGCACTTACATATCTGTGGTTGCAACTCGATCAAAATCAGAAACTTCAGGATGCGGATGGATACGTGACACAGACCGGCAAACTTGAGGACAAGGTTACTGCTAATCAGCTCGCACGCATGGACCGCACACCTGATCGCGGATATCATATCGAAAAAGTGACAACGGCAAATGGTACTGCACTTCCATTTACCATTAATAAAACGATGATGCGTGTTGACTTGCCGCAGGCTCTTGCATCAGGTGCATCGTATACATTTAAAATAGAATGGTGGTTTAATATCAATGACCGTATGAAAGAAGGTGGTCGTTCCGGGTATGAATATTTTGCGAAAGACAGTAACTATCTCTATGCCATCGCGCAATTCTTTCCACGCATGTGTGTCTATGATGATATCAACGGATGGCAACACAAACAATTTTTAGGTTCAGGTGAATTTACGCTTGTGTTTGGTGATTATGATGTGAAAATCACTGTGCCTGCTGATCATGCAGTATCAGCAACAGGTGTATTACAAAATCAAAAAGACGTTCTTACAAAGCAGCAACAGGATCGGCTGTTCGCCGCTCAAAAAAATTATACGCAACCGGTTTTCATTATCACACAAGATGAAGCTTTAGCAAAAGAAGGTCAGCGTGCAACCAGTGAAAAGACATGGCATTTTAAAGCAACCAATGTTCGTGATTTTGCTTTTGCTTCCTCACGGAAATTTATCTGGGATGCCATGGCTGTCAAGCAATCTGCAAGTCCTGATGTGATGGCGATGTCAATGTATCCGAAAGAGGGAAATCCGTTATGGGAAAAATATTCTACGAAAGTAATTGCTCATACACTAAAATGGTATTCACATTACACCTTTGATTATCCGTATCCGGTAGCATGGTCGATCCATACTGCCAGCATTGGTATGGAATATCCCATGATCGCCTTTAATGGTGGACGTCCTGAAGCTGATGGCACTTACAGCGAACGCACGAAATACGGAATGATCGGAGTCATCATGCATGAAGTAGGCCATAATTATTTTCCAATGATCGTTAATTCGGATGAACGTCAATGGACATGGATGGATGAGGGGCTCAATACGTTTGTTGAATATCTCACTGCGCAACAATGGGACCGTGTATATCCATCAGGTAGAGGGCCTGCATTTAAGATCGTGGATTACATGAAAGGTGATCAGGCATTCCTCGAACCTATTATGTCCAATTCTGAAAACGTCAATAGCTTAGGAAGCAATGCGTATGCAAAACCTGCAACTGCATTAAATATTTTGAGAGAAACTATTTTAGGCAGAGATCTTTTTGACAAAGCCTTTAAAGAATACGCTATGAGATGGAAATTCAAACATCCATCCCCTGCGGATTTTTTCAGGACCATAGAAGATGCTTCTGCTGTGGATCTTGATTGGTTTTGGCGTGGATGGTTTTTCACAACAGAGCCTGTTGACATAGAACTGGCGAATGTAAAATGGCAGCGTGCTGATCGTCCTGAAGATATCGCTGCCATGACGCATGAAGAAAAATTTCTCAAAGAAAATCCGATGGGCATCAGTTCGATGCGCAATCGTGAATTGATCGCACAGACACAGGATGAAATTGATACAACTTTGCGCGACCAATACACTACAAAAGATCGTGTAAAAGAAGCTAATGATACATATGAAGCTTATCTATCAAAACTTTCACCGGAAGAGAAAGCTGTTGTTGATGCGGGAAATAATTATTACAACCTGACATTTAAAAACAAAGGTGGATTGCCCATGCCTGTCATTCTCAAATTTGTGTATGAAGATGGAAGTGAAGAAGACATACGCATCCCTGCTGAGATCTGGCGACGCAATAATGAAGAAGTGTCAAAAGTATTTGTGACTGAAAAAGTGATCAAGCAGATCAATCTTGATCCCTACCTGGAAACGGCTGATATCGATCGCTCCAATAACTATTTCCCGGCACAACAACAGATGAGCCGCTTTGAATTGTACAAGCAAACACAGGGTGGTCAGCGAGGGCAGCAAACAACAACACCTGCTCCGGCCGGAAGATCTTAAATTTACAGAGTATGAAACTCTGGCTTATCATTCTCATCATTGGCTTCACGGTGTTGGGAGGTCTTCTTGCTTTCCAGGTGCATTGGTTCTGGAGCCTTGTATTGCTGATCCCCATTGGACTTATTTCATTGTGGTTATATGATTTTACGCAAAACGAAAGTGCTGTTAGGCGCAACTTTCCATTAGTGGGTCGCTTCCGGGATGTTGCCGCATGGATGCGTCCAAAGATCCATCAATATTTTGTTGAGTCAGATACAGAAGGACGTCCGTTTGACAAGACCCAACGCGACATCGTCTATCATCGTGCGGATAAAACAGAAGATACCTCTGCTTTTGGAACATTACTGGATGTGTATGAAGAAGGTTATGAGTGGATGAATCACAGTATCGCCCCAATAGATTATCGCAACATAGAAGAACCTCGCA
>JANPKZ010000264.1:0-11304 GCA_031426295.1 Saprospiraceae bacterium | reverse complement strand
TTTTCCGCATCCATGTAGATGAACCGTAAAGAGTCATTGCATTCAATATCAGAGACGGGTGTTGAGTAAATATATTTTCCATCAGCAAGCTTCATGATGCCCTCGGTGGAGAATAATGCTGCGGGGCCCCAGTCACGAGTCCATGCGGCATCGTCGCCCAATGGTGCGGGGATGAATTTGACCTGGTTGGGTTTTATACCCCATTTAGTGAATTCGGCGACAGCTTCTTTTTGTTTGGTAATGCCTTGGCTGACGATGTAGAGCCGTGTGTCTTTAGCTAGTTCGAGGACAAGTTCTTTGGGGATCCACAGCGGCCATGAAATGAGGACACCGAGGGCGGGTTCCCATTCTGCGGCAACGCGGGGGCGACCTGTGGGGGTGTATGCGGTGAGATCTTCTTCTTCCGTGAGGTGAATGTATTGGGCACTGGCGTCAGTGGTGATGAGGCAGGTGAAGATGATGGAGAATACGGCCTTGAACATGGTGGGAAAGATAGAGAAAATGGGGAGCACGGGATTAAGGGATCAAGGAGGTAAAGGAATTATGAAAGAAGGGGGCCTACGGTCATTATCGGAGTGCCTTAATTCCAAAATTTGGTATGTTTAAAACATACGTCATTATGAAGTTTGTCGGTTATATGTTTGTTATTGATAATGAAAATTTTATGGAAATTATCCGTTTACAAACGTTTGTAAACGACTATACTTAGCCAGTATTGTAAGTTCAAAACATACGTTACCATTTTGAAAAAGAGCATTTATTA
Source organism: Saprospiraceae bacterium (assembly GCA_031426295.1). Classification (GTDB taxonomy): domain Bacteria; phylum Bacteroidota; class Bacteroidia; order Chitinophagales; family Saprospiraceae; genus Opimibacter. The sequence continues at coordinate 10,541 of JANPKZ010000264.1, read as the reverse complement.
CCACCTGTCGTTGAATCCCTTACAAAATTTACCCCGTGTCTTACGTTTGTCAACGGCTATGTAATTTCTCACTCATAAGTCTGTGCAATGTCTCATCGATGGCATTCATTATCTCCACTTCCTCCCCCACCATCCCACGATCAAACACCTGTACAATCTTCATATTCTCATCTATCATCAATGTCATCGGATACCCCCACTTCGCCTGGAATCTTGTACGATAGATCTGCTCTCCGTACGCCACATGCTCAAAGTCAAAAGGATGTTCCATTAAAAACTCAGTGATATCATCCGGGCTATTGCTGCTGATAGATAAAAAATTCACCGGCTTACCCTCATACTTTTTCACGATCTCATTAAATCCAGGCATCTCCGCAACACATGGTTTGCAATTAATAAACCAGAAATTCAAAACTGTAATCTTGTTATTGTAATAACCAGTATCAATTTTATTTCCTTTCATCGTCGTTGCTGAGAAGGCTGGTAGTTGTGCTCCCAGGATACAATCTCCATCAACTATACCATAAATTGTCATCGTCCCTCCGGAGTCATCGTGATGTTGTGTAACATCCCTCGGTATACATCTTTTCATCGCCTCTTCGTATGTGAGTAATTCTTCAGGCTCTGAACGACAATTTATAAGGCAAACCAATAACAATAAACTGAGTATGAATTTCAAGGTTTCCATCGGGAAAATATATCTGGATGTATAAAATTAATATTGATGCACAAAAACTTCCATTACAAAAGCAATAAATAGAATTGCCGTTAATTACACTAATTAATTTTCACAAACAAAAAAGGCATCCAACTTCCGCTGAATGCCTTCATATCGTAAACTTTAAACTAAACAACTTTTAGTTATTAGTTATTAGTTTTTAACTTATCAAGATCCGCACATCACACACCCCTCCTCCATCGTACACACCGGCCCTGTCGCACTCACGTCCATGCTCGGATTCATATCGTCAAGATTTAACTTCGTCTCTGTTGCAGTATTCGTAAAATTCTGTTTCACAGCCTCACCCGGAATCTCCATACTGTCGAGTGTATCCTGGCGAACATATTTACGCTGATGCTTATCACTTAATGTAAACTTGATCGGATCCACTGCTGCCTTGCTGCGCAGATAATACATGCCTGTTTTTAATCCTTTACCCCATGCATAGAAGTGCATACTGGACAATTTACCCATGTTCGCATTTTCTACGAACAGGTTCAGGCTCTGGCTCTGACAAATAAATGCTCCACGGTCAGCAGCCATATCGATGATCGCTTTCTGGCTGATCTCCCATACTGTCTTGTACCGCTCTTTTAATTCCTGCGGCAATCCAACAATATGCTGAACACTACCATTGCTCACGATCAGCGCTTCTTTCATTTCCTCATCCCACATGCCTAATCGGATCAGGTCATTGAGCAGGTGCTTATTCACCACGATATATTCACCACTGAGTGTACGACGTGTGTAGATATTGCTGGTGTAGGGTTCGATACACTCATTGTTACCAAGTATCTGGCTGGTAGATGCAGTAGGCATCGGTGCCACCAACAAACTATTTCTCAATCCAGTCTTTGCAATATTCGCTTTCAGTTCTGCCCAGTCCCAACGTGCAGATGGCTCAACACCCCACATGTCATATTGTAATTCGCCTTTGCTTGATGGCGAGCCGGGGAATGATTGGTAATGACCAACTCGCGCTGCGATTGCATTTGATTCACACAATGCTGCGTAATATATGGTCTCAAATATTTCTTTGTTCAGCGTACGTGCTTCCGGACTATCGAATGCAAATCCCATCAGGATGAATGCATCAGCTAAACCCTGCACACCGATACCAATCGGACGGTGACGCATGTTGCTGTTCTTCGCTTCAGGTATTGGATAGTAGTTGACATCTATCACCTTGTTGAGGTTACGTGTTACGACACGTGTGATGTCATACAGTTGTTTGTGATTGAATTCACCATCGTTCACATATTTTGGTAATGCGATCGATGCGAGGTTACATACCGCCACTTCGTCTGCTGAAGTATATTCCATGATCTCTGTACAGAGATTGGAAGAACGGATGGTGCCAAGATTTTTCTGGTTGCTTTTTTTGTTAGCTGCATCCTTGTACAACATGTATGGTGTACCGGTCTCAATTTGGCTTTCAATAACAGCACTCCAGATATCCTGCGCTTTTACCACTTTACGTGCTTTGCCTTCAGCCTCATATTTGTGATACAGTGCTTCAAATTCACCACCGTACGTATCGCAAAGACCTGGTGCTTCATTCGGACAGAAGAGTGACCAGTTTTCATTGTTTTTCACGCGCTCCATGAAGAGGTCGCATATCCACAATGCATAGAAGAGATCGCGTGCGCGGTTTTCTTCTTTACCATGATTTTTCTTTAGTTCGAGAAACTCAAAAATGTCTGCATGCCATGGCTCGATGTACACGGCAAAGGCACCTTTACGTTTACCTCCTCCCTGATCTACGTAACGTGCAGTATCATTGAATACGCGGAGCATTGGGATGATACCGTTGCTGGTACCGCCAGTACCTTTAATATATGAACCTGTTGCACGCACATTATGAATGCTGAGACCAATACCACCGGCACTCTGGCTGATCTTGGCGCAACGTGATAATGTTTCGAATATTCCTTCGATGCTGTCGTCCACCATGCTTAAGAGGAAGCAGCTGCTTAACTGTGGTTTTGGTGTGCCTGCATTAAATAAAGTTGGTGTTGCGTGGATAAACCATTTTTCTGACATCAGGTGGTATGTCTCCACAGCTGATACGATATCATCACCATGAATACCTACTGAGGCACGCATCAGCATATGTTGTGGACGTTCGACCACCATACCTTTCATACGTAGCAGGTAAGAACGCTCTAATGTCTTGAAACCAAAATAATCGAAGCTATAATCGCGGTCGTAGATGATGGCACTGTCGAGGATGTGCGCATTGCGGCGGATCGTATCGATGGTGATATCACTGATAAGACCGGCTTTTTGATTGGTTGCAGGATCTATGTAGTTATAGAGTGCTTCCATTGTTTCGCTGAACGACTTATTGGTATTCTTGTGCAGGTTGGAGATCGCGATACGCGCTGCGAGCATGGCGTAATCGGGATGTACTGCTGCCATGGTCGCTGAAGTTTCTGCGGCCAGGTTATCGAGATCTGAGGTGCTGACACCATCGTAAAGACCTTCGATCACTTTCATCGAGATCTTGATTGGATTGACGTGATCACTTAATCCGTACACGAGTTTTTTAACACGTGCTGTGATCTTGTCAAAGCTTACTTCTTCGCGTTTTCCATTTCTTTTTATGACTTGCATTGGAATGAGGGATTATAATTGATAAGGGAGGAGAATTACAGACTAAAAATCTTCGTTGATGCTAAAAACCTGGTCATCGCGGTTGCCCATGACGCCTGCTTTTTGATAATCACCGACACGTTTTTCAAAAAAGTTTGTTTTACCAGTGATGGAGATCAGTTCCATCCACTGGAATGGATTTTCTGCATTATATACTTTGCCAACGCCAAGAGACGTAAGGAGTCTGTCAGCGACAAACTCGATGTACTGGCACATCATCTCTGCGTTCATGCCGATAAGTTTAACCGGAAGTGCATCGCTGACGAATTCTTTTTCGATAACAACTGCATCCATAATAATGTCACGAACGATGGCAGGATCGAGACGCTCCACCAGGTGATTATTATATAACAGGCATGCGAAATCGCAATGCATGCCTTCGTCGCGTGAGATCAGTTCATTTGAAAATGAAAGACCTGGCATCAAACCTCTTTTCTTCAACCAGTAGATGGAGCAGAAGGAACCGGAGAAGAAAATACCTTCCACAGCAGCAAATGCGATCAGGCGCTCCTGGAAATTTCCTTTGTCGATCCAGCGTAAAGCCCAGTTGGCCTTTTTGCTGACACAATCAAGTGTGTCCATCGCGTTGAAAAGAAAATCTTTCTCTTTGGGGTCTTTTATATACGTGTCAATCAGAAGACTATAGGTCTCGCTGTGGATATTCTCCATCATGATCTGGAAGCCATAGAAAAACTTGGCTTCTGTGTATTGTACTTCGCTAAGGAAATGCTCTGCGAGGTTCTCATTGACGATCCCGTCACTGGCAGCAAAGAAGGCAAGTACGTGTTTGATAAAATGGCGTTCATCATCATTGAGCTTGGTCGACCAGTCTACGAGGTCCTGCTGGAGATCGATCTCTTCTGCTGTCCAGAAATTGGACTGGGAAAGCTTATAAAAACGCCAGATATCATGGTGTTGGATGGGGAAGATGACAAAACGGCCTGGATTGTCCTGGAGAATGGGCTCGGTCTGCGTCACGGTCATTGCTTCATTGTTCATTAGGTTTACTGTTTATTGGTTGTCGATTCTGTTTCAATGCCCGTTTTCACCAGAGGTGTCGATTCCATGGCTCTCTCTGGCGGTCGATCCGACCTGAGACAGCGACTTCCTGAGGGAAAACCGAATGTTTCGGTTTTCTCAGGTGGCAATCAATCCCTAACTATGTGATATTAGGTATCCAAATCAGGAGGAGAAGGCGTCTTTTGGTTGGATACGGATGCACCTCTGATTTGATGGCTCTAAATAAATGAAGTTTTTATTTAATATGAAATCATTTTATCCACATCATGTGGAGAAAATGTATAATATGTTGAAATCGTGAGTTATACACACCAAAAAAAAGATTGTAAGTGTGTAAAACTTTCTGAAAATTCCATTTCAACGCAATGTAAAGCCAAAAAAGGACGATTTTTTAGGTTAAAAATCCCACCAGATCAAAAAAAATTATAAGAAAAACAGCGACTTGTAACACCCTCAGGGGCCGAACCCATTCTAAAAGAGATTCTTACGCCGAAAGAACCAAACCAGGAACAAACTGAAGGATCCGGCAAGAATTAAGATAATGTAAAATGCTCCATGGGTAGTCTCGAAAGGTAACTTTACGTTCATCCCGAAAAAACTGGCTACCAGGGTCGGTACCATGAGGATAATCGTGATCACCGTAAGGCGCTGGATGAATGTGTTAAGGTTGTTGGATACGATCGAAGTATAGGCTTCCATAGTTCCACTGAGGATGTTCGTATAGATATTGGCCATACTCAGGGCCTGGCCATTATCGATGATGATATCTTCGAAAAAATCACTTTCGTCCTCGTTCTCCCCCAGCCTTAGGAAATCCGTCCGTTTGATCTTGATCTTCAACAGCTCATTGGAGCTAAGCGAATTCACGAAATACACGAGGCTCTTTTCGATCCGCAGCAATTGCTTAAGCTCTGAATTCCGGCTGCTGTTATACAGCTCATTTTCAATGATATTACGCTTCAGGTTAAGCTTTTTCAGGCTGTCCATAAAGCGCAACACATTCTGCTCAAAGATCTGGAGCACAAACATCTGTTCATTGGTGGGATCAAAGCCCTTCACACGCCCGTCGATAAAGCGTTGGATGATCGGGTTCTCATACGGGCATATGGTCATGACATGATCCTGGGTCAGGATAATACCGATAGGAGCAGTGATATATACTGCTTCATTTTCCCTGTCGATATCATTGAGCATGGGCGTATTGACCAGGATCAGGCGGATATCGTCTTCGCGTTCATAGCGGGATCGCTCATCGATGTCGAGTGAGTCCGTCAGAAAGTCAATAGGAATGGAATGGGTTTCTGCAATCTGTTCGAGCTCGTCCGGCTCGAAGGGTGGGGATACGTTAATCCAGCAGGAAAGTGTTGGCTTGTCCAGTTCGGTAAGACGTCCGTCTACGATGTGGTAATAACGGGTCATGACAACTGGAGCTTTCCATTTACAGATGAATAATTTTAGTTCGCGGCCCGAAGATAATTAATATCGAATAAGGAACAAGGAATGTTGATTTTTGAAATCCATGGAAGAAATGCTTCACTTTATTACCAAAGTGAAACCAAAACTTCCAGGGGACGTCTGATGACTGATATACCTGATGGACATAATAAATACTGATAGCTTCCCTTTAATTGTGTCAGGAAAAAACTTCCATATTCGTTATTCTGAAATCCCTATTCTGACTTCAAACATCGCCCGTCGCAAAAACTCCAATCAAAAGAGAATAATCCATTCGTACTGAAGGATCAAAACCTTCAAAAATCAACATTCCTTGTTCATTATTCTAAGACTTCAAAAATCTACATTCCTTGTTCCTTGTTCATTATTCAAATTGTTCATTGTACGATATTCTAAAGACAACGCTGATATTTCTCGAGTACTTCTCCAACGCTCTCATCCGCCACCGACCACTGCAGTGCTCTGCCATTTTTCCATCGGTAGTATTCTTCAATGATGTCTGCTTGCTGTTCAAAATTGAAAGCGGAGAGGCCGGGATCGTCACAAAATTTTTTCAAGGCTTCCAGTCCGCCGTAATTGTAGCCTCCACCCCAACGTTGTGCCCAAATAGCTTCTGTGATGTAGACTGATCCATGACGACGATATTGCCATACATGTACAAGCTCATGAACGAATGTTGTATCAGAAATAGTTTTCTCAAAATTGACTGTATGAAAAATGACATATGCAACAGTCTTTCGTTTGATCGCAGGAATCGAAGCGGGATCCATGCCGATGAGGTGGGCTGGAATTTTTTTTCCAAAAACATCACCCACTAATCGTTTTTCATCATCATTTAATCCACGCGTCCGGATCTTGATCCAGTCAAGAATTGTTTCAATAAAAAATGGAATGGGTGTAAGATCAACCATGAGAACAAACAACCCGGACATACGCCTGATGAATTTATTTTTCCCATGCAATCTTGTAATAAAAAACAGCCACCGGATCAATCGCCAGATTCGATGTGGCAATGTGATGAGGTAGTCGAACAGCCGAAGAAAAAATACCTTGATACGCCAGGTAATCACTTAATTAAAATGAATGGTCCGGATCGGATTGATCTTAGTGACAAGATACGAAGGTGCAATGAGGCATAAACCTATTAAAACAAGTGCACCAATATTGACCACCAGCAGATGCCAGGGCATCACCATCACAGGCGCATAATCGAGATAGTAGTCTGCTTCATCCAGCTTGATAAACCGGAACTTATCCTGCAAAAATGCAAGACCCAAACCCAGGATATTTCCAATCAATATACCCCCGATCGTAATAAACATCGCAAACCACAGGAACACTTGTCGTATCGATGCATCGCGTGCACCCATACTCTTCAGGATGCCGATCATCTGTGTCCGTTCCAGGATCAGGATCAGCAAGGCAGTGATCATATTGATGATCGCAACCGCGAGCATCAAACCAATAATCACGATGGTATTGATATCCTGTAAAGCAAGCCATTCAAACAGGCTTGGAAATTTTTCACGGATATTCTCTGCGTATAGATTAGATGGTGTTTCTTTTTGATAAATGTATTCTGTGATAAGTGTCAGGTCATCAATATTTTCAATAGCTACTTCCAGCCCACTGATCTGGTTCGGAGCCCACTTAAGTACATCCCGTACCCTGTTAATATTTGCAAGTGCAAAACGTGCATCATTTTCTTCCAGACCTGTACGATATATTCCTTTGATCGTAAATCGGCGTTGCAGCGGTTGGCCTTCACGGACAAAATGGAGGATCATCTTATCCCCTTCATTGAGCTGCATACGATTGGCAGTTATATGAGAAATGATAAGTTCATCTTCAGCCAAAGACGTCCAGGGTGTTGTGGTTACACGGTATTGGTTGATATTTTCCCAATCATAATCATTGCCAATACCTTTGAGAATAATGCCTTCCATTTGACCATCCTGTGTGATGATACCGGGCAAATAAATGTAAGCCTGCACATGATGGACGCCGCCTTTGGAAACAAGCTCATTGGCTTTTAGCCCATAGACCGGTTCTTCAAAAGAAACACTCTTGATATCCTCAATGGAAGCGACAAGGTTAGAATCATAATCAAACGGCAAAGCTTCATATGACCGGATCGACCTCGGGTCAGCAATATGAATATGCCCCCAAAAGCCAAACATTTTTTTTGTGATCTCATACTTGAAACCCGTCATGAGCGCCAGGGATACGATCATGACTGCGACTGAAAGACCTACGGCACCTGTTGCGATCCAGAGGATCACACGCGTGAATCCACCTCCCCCGGAGGCCATTAGTTTTCGAGCAATCCAGGGTTCGTAACTCATAGCAGAACTCAAATATGGCGGCAAATTTCCATTTTTGCTGTCTATTCATGTAAAACAGGCACAATCAGATGTATAAATCCTTTATTGAAGAACTACGATGGCGGGGCATGATCCACGATGTGACCCCGGGTCTCGAAGAAAGACTGAACGAAGGAATCGTTATCGGGTACATCGGTTTTGACCCAACCGCTGCATCACTTACCATAGGTAATTATGTGCAGGTGATGCTGCTGAAATTTTTTCAACTATGCGGTCATAAACCTATTGTCTTGATGGGCGGTGCTACAGGACGTATTGGCGATCCATCAGGAAAGGATGCAGAACGTGAATTAAAAACATATGATGAGCTCGACCGAAATGTTGCTCACCAGATCGAACAAATGCACAGACTGCTTGATTTTGGTGATCATGCCAACGGTGCAGAGCTTGTAAATAATCTTGATTTTTATACAGACATGAATGTGCTGACATTCCTACGTGATGTTGGAAAAAATCTCACCATCAATTATATGATGTCAAAAGAATCTGTAAAACGACGGGTGGAAACCGGCATGTCGTATACAGAATTCAGTTACCAGTTATTGCAGGCGTACGATTTTTTATATCTCTACCGCAATAAGAATTGTATCCTTCAGATGGGTGGTTCCGATCAGTGGGGAAATATTACCTCGGGTACAGAATTTATTCGACGTAATGAACCTGATAGTGATGTCTTTGCCATGACTACACCATTACTCACAAAAGCGGATGGTAAAAAGTTTGGGAAATCAGAGGAAGGAAATATTTGGATGGATCCAAAGCTGACAACGCCGTATAAATTTTACCAGTTCTGGTTAAATGTTGATGATAAGGATCTTGGTAAGTTGTTCCGCTATTTTTCACTTCTTCCTCAGGAAGAGGTCGAAATGCTGGAGCGTGAGCATGCCTCAGAGCCTAATGTTTTAAAATCAAAATTGGGCCAGGAACTTACAGAGCGAATACATGGTGTGAAAGCATTTCAGGCAGCGCAAAATGTTTCTGAGATCTTATTCAATCCACGCGCCGGAAAAGAACAATTAATGAGTCTTGATGAAGAAGATCTTTTCCTGATCTGTGGAGAAATACCCTCATTCAAAATTGATAAGAAGATTTTGAATACTATTAGTGTCATTGATCTCTTAAGTGAGCACACATCAATCACGGCTTCAAAAAGCGATGCACGCCGGGCTATTCAATCCAATGCGATATCAATCAATAAGGATAAAGTCAGTGATATCGCAACAGCAGTCAACAGCTTTCCATTATTGCATGATAAATATATGATGGTAGAGAATGGCAAGAAGAACAAGTATATAATTTTTGCAGACTGACTTTAAGAATTAAGTGATCTGGATGTCAAAAATATAGAATGGAATAAGGAGAATAAACAGAGGGGCAGCCAAAAGGTTGCCTCTTCCTTTTATTGGTTAGGCAAGGTTGTTTTTTTTATAAAATGTAAATCCAATACATCCCCCATTACCGTATATCGATATGAACCAAATAAACACTCTGGCATGTCGATACTATTCAAAACCAAATTTATTGCTTTAACCCTGCTGACATTCCTTACGTTATTCACTTCCTGCGAAAAAGAATCTATCGAAACCCAGGAAGATATCATTGAATCACGAAGTACCATTAATGTTAAGAGACCATTTTTCTTCGCTCTTTCTTCGGGTGGTGAGCTCATCCAGATGGCAATTGGCTCTCCCGCCCAAATCATCAGCTCTAGTTTTATTTCAGGTCTTAATGTGAATGAACATATCCTTGCTATAGACTTCAGACCTTCGACCGGCCAATTATATGGTGTTTCAAATCAAAGCCGATTATTCACAATTAACCAAAAGACCGGTGCCGCAGTGGCGGTCAATACAACACCGTTCACACCCGCAATAAATGGTAGCGTTGTTGGATTTGATTTTAATCCAACGGTTGACCGCATACGCCTCATTACAGACAATGATCAAAACCTGAGACTTCATCCAGAGACTGGAGCTACTGCAGCAACAGATGGAAGTATAAATCCTGCAGATAAAAGGATTTCTGGAGCAGCGTATACAAATAGTTTTGCAGGCGCTGTTACTACAACCTTATATGACATTGATTTCGCTGCTGGAAAATTGTTTAAACAAATGCCACCCAATGATGGCACCCTCGTGGAAGTTGGAAACCTTGGCGTTACCGGTTTAAGCGATGGTGGTTTTGATATATCACCTGATAATAAAAATGCAATTGCTGTTGCTTCTTATACCGATGGCCCCAATGTATCAGTCATCTATTCCATCAACCTCACCACGGGTGCTGCTTCGACAATAGGTAAAACTGAT
>JANPKZ010000263.1:0-5851 GCA_031426295.1 Saprospiraceae bacterium | reverse complement strand
CGCCTTCAAAATTAGCTTCCTGCAAAAACGTGTGATTAAATTCAGTCCATTGCAAATTGGCGTTTTGAAAATTCACTTTCCGCATTTGAGCAGAACTCATGTCAGCACCGAACAGATCTGCGCGCTGCAGGTCAGCTTCATTCATTTCTGTCCATCTCAGGTCGGCTCTTGTGAGGTATGCTCCATTGAGAATTGCATGATTCAATTTGGCGCCCCAAAGATTGGCAGAGCGCAGATCAGCTTCATACAGATTTGCACCGGATAAATTAGCGTCACGAAGATCAGCTCCGCTTAATTTGGCCCAACGCAAATCAGCACTACTGAAATCAGCATTTCGGAGATCTGCATTCTCGAATGAAGTACTGAAGAGGATTTTTTGTAATGAACCTGTATCTATTTTCAAGCGTGAAAGCATGAGTAATAGATGCCCTCGATCCGGGCTTACCAGGTGATCGGGTGTGCTGTCTCCTTCTACCTTCAGATAAGGCTTGAACGAATAACTCAAAACTACGATCCGGGCTATGGCGTCTTCGCTGAGTTTTCGTTCAGGTTGTGTATCCAGTTCTGCTTCGATTTTTTGGAGCACATCGCTCATCAGACTACTAATATCACTTCGACTCAGGGAGTCCATCCAGGCTTGTTGTCGTGAAAGTCTGAGCTCCTGCCGGTTAGATTGATTCCGGAGATTAGTATTTTGGAGTAAAAGAAATATGATTATGATCCCCATCAGGATGAAGGTGATGAGTGAAAGCAGGGATCTTTTTTGAAAGGTCATGCGTGTGTTGACTTCTTCAAAGAAAGGGGAATTTATTCCAATTCCGTTGAATGAAGAAGAGAATTTTATTTCATGGCAGGCTCCACAATCTTCCAATACGAATCCTTGCGCGTAATCATTCCATCTTTAAATTCCCAAAGATCACAACCTCTCACTTTCATATAGACTCCTGCAGTGGTATTGCCGGTAAGTGTCCATTCAGAAACACCCTGGTCTCCGTCTACTGAGATCCAGTGACGGTCATCACCATAATGTACATCTGGAATACCTTTGAATCTTCCTGCAAGTGCTTCTCTCACCGCTGCTTTGCCATGATGGCGTTGGCCATAATACTCTGGTCCCCGTGGAAAATCGAAGGAACAATCATCGGAGAAATATTCCATGATCGCATCGAGGTCGTGACGGTTGAAGGCGTCAAGGACTTCTTTCATGATTGGGACTGTGACCTCCATGTCTTGTAATGCAATTTGCGTAATTAGTGAAATTAGCGGCTATTTTATTCGGCTTTTGGAACAATTTTGTATTCATCAAATTTCCCATTCCACTTTTCATCATACGTCATGAATTCGATAAACTGGATCTCGCCATCCGTCACATCGATCACATATCCTAATCCGTTCTTAAGACCTTTGACATGGATCCTTTCCTGGTTGCTGAAAAGGGCGTCGATGTCTGATGGGTCAGGTTTTGTTTCTGAATCTTTGTATGCAATATTGACGACCATGCCTGCATCTGTAGCGTTCCTTCCGGAAACCTGCAGGAATGGAATGTGAGATTTTAGCAACGGATATTTTTGTATTAATCTATCCAATAGTTCTAATTCCAATGAAGTAAATGTATCCATATATAAAATGTAACTGCCCTGAAGGAGATATCAGAATATCTTAATGTCAAGATAAACGAAAATCCCTTCAGGACAGCTCCGATCCTATTCACCAGGACGATGAATATTTTAATCTTCAATCACTTCCACATGTTGTGCTTCGAAATTTTCAATGAGGCCGATACCGGGATCATGATCTGCCCTCGTTTTTCCTGCTGCGCGAAAAACGTTCCCTGCGTTTTTATCTATTGTTCCTGCGGAACTATTGATTAAAAACGCCGGGCATTTCGAAAAGCTAGTTATTAAAGCCCTGAAAGGGCGCAGGATTTCAGCACAGGGTGGAGCCCTGTGATTAGGGGAGTGCCGACTTGGTTTGCATAGCCCTGGAGGGGCGTAAGAAACGTACCATGTTGGAGGAGTATTTTAGATGAATGGAATACATTCCAATGATGCTGGTTCATTCTGATAATTCATCTGTGGGAGGAGGTCCGTGGAATTCTCGTTCTGACGCCCCTTCAGGGCTAAACGGGGGGAATATGTTTTCGTAAATATGATGGGGCTCCACCCCATCCTGAAATCCCACGCCCCTTCAGGGCTTTAAATAATCTCACTCTTTAACCCTTTCAACTTCTCTTAATATTAATCTCTCACTTACCTCATCAAAACAAACAAATATCACCTTCTCAATCTGGTGAACATTCTCAGCTAAAAATTTACGGGTCGCCGCAACAGCAATCTTTGCAGCCTCAGCTTTTGGAAAACGATAGACGCCCGTGCTGATATTTGGAAAAGCTATGGAATTACATCGATGATCAACTGCAAGTTTAAGAGAATTGGTGTAGCAGTTGGCGAGTAATGCAGTTTCATTGGTATCAAGAGGACTAGTCATTAGCTTTATTCCCCCATTCGGGAATTACCACTTTTCCTGCTCACCACATTTACTGCTTACCACTTTTACCACTTACCTCCCGATAGCTATCGGGATACCACTTACCTATTTTACCACTTAATATTTACCTAATTCCTCCTTCAACACTTCAGCAGCATAATCCACTTCCTGCTCTGTATTAAATATATGCGTCGAAAACCTGATGCCATTAAACCACTGCTTGTGCGTAGGACGAATACTCAGCTTGTGATTATCAAGAAGCATCCGGACGAAAGCAACACTTTCAATATCATCAGGGATCTTGCAGGATAACAAGGGAGATGATAATGGCCCAGGTGGTGGGCTTACAATGGTAAGTTTGGAAATGGATTCAAGTTTTTTGTACAATCTATGTCGAAGAAACATATTGTGTTTTTCAACTGCGATCATCCCGACTGATTCCAGGTATTCGATTGCTTTTGCTAAACCGAGGATGGCAGGGAGATTGACAACTCCATTGCTATTATTGTAGGTATTGTGTGATTCTTCAAATTGGATAGGGCGGATCCGTTCTTGTGCATCTTTGGAGAGATATAATAATCCTGTTCCTTTCGGACCCATCAGCCATTTGTGTCCGCTGGTAGCGTAGGCATCACAGCCAATTTTTTTCACATCGACCTGTATGGAACCAACTGCCTGCGCTCCATCGATGATCGATAAGATGCCTTTTGATTTAGCAAGAGCGCAGATCTCTGCCACAGGAACGCGAAGACCTGTCGAAGAAAAAACATGGCTGATACTAATGACTCGTGTTTCAGGTTTGATGTTTTCACTGAGACGATTGAGAATTGTCTCACCGTTATTTTCACCAGGAGGAATAGCAATGATGTCAAGAACGACGCCGTAATATTTTTCAAAATACCTCCAGCCAGAAATGCCGCCACTGTGTTCCTGGTCCGTAGTAAGAATTCGATCGCCTGCTTTCAAGCGTAAGCCTTGGGCAATCGCATTCATACCATTGGTGGTGCTGGTGGTGATCAGCATTTCAACAACATCGCATCCCAGAAATCTTGCAGCAGTAATTCTGGTTTTTTCAGCCAGTTCTTCCGCACCCCATTTACCATAAAATTTTACAGGAAAGGTTTCCAATTCCTTCCATATTTTCTGGGTTTCTTCGATCGTCTCCCTACGACAAGGACCTAATGTGCCGGTATTGAGATACGTTAATCCTTCTGTGAATAGATACTCAGATAAGGGGTCATGGTCATCAAATGCCCTTGACTCAATTGGTTTTGCCAGAGGGCCAATAGTGTTTGACAGCACGCCAACGGCAGTTCCAATTGATACTGTCTCTAAGAATTTCCGGCGATTGTAGTGTGAGGATTTCAAGTTAAAATTTGGTTGAGCGTAAAGTTAATTCTTCCGGATCGCCCGCATGCACATGAAGGCAGGAAATAAATTCAATTCTGCGAAATGTTTTGGATCTGCTTTTTCAAATTCATGTGTCGGTTACGGTTCAAGTAATTTATCCAGATAGAAGCCATTTTCTGACAAAGGCCGTATACAATCCTGTAATGATCTGCGGAAACTATTCACTTCTACCGTTTGTCATAGCTGTCACACATACATTTTACATTCTCAACATGGAATTATTTAGGGCATAAAGCTTATAAATTATTAATAGAATAGATCAATGAATTTTCGACCTTCTTTATTTGATCGTGGGTGGATTCGGTTTCAATAAAAAATACTTCAACCGGGAGGTCAACCTTTTCACCATAAAATGCTTTTTGGGTTGCTTGTATTGCTGCGTCCTGTACTTGTTCAGAATTTTCCAATAATTGAAACGCAATGATCCGTGAATGTTCACTGTTTCGGATCATGACATATTGATATGCCCTTTCGAGTTCTGGTATGTCAGCAAAATTTCGTTTTAGCCTTGTCAAGATATTTCCATCCAACGACATGGCTGGTATAATGTTGACTGGTGTATCGGCAGCAATTGTTTCAACTTCAACTTTACCAGTTTGTCTTTCCATAACAAACATGGTAGGTAAAGAATTGTCAATAATCAATCTGTCAATCCCATAATCCTCACAGATCTTTAAGACATCCTTTGAATCCATTGCATAATATTGTATAATTTGTTTGGCCCAGGTAATGATAGCTTCTTCCGAAGTAAAAGCAGCCAACACCTTAATGCCATCCATATTATAAACAGTATTTAATTTCAGTTGATCTCCTGGTGATAACGTTTTCCATTGTCCTGAACCAGAATTATCATGGACAGCAGGGAGTAATAAATAGACTTCCCCATGATTGAGGACATCAATAATATGAGTATACTTCTCGCGCGTTCGGGACTTATTAAATGTCTCCAGCAGGTTGATCAATATTGAATTGTCCAGCATAGCTTTTGCAAATTACGTTAGAACTGCTTTAATGTTGTACGGTAATGACCACATTACCAGTTTTCTGCCCGGTCTCGACATATCTATATGCATCCACAATTTGCTCCAGGGGATATGACCTGTCAATAACGGGTCTGTACTCGCTTTTTTCTACAAGTCCTTTAAGGAAATTCACGTCAATTTGATTGATGGTGGGTATTGGGAATAAAAGTTTCTTCCCATTTGAAAAAAATGAAGTCAGCGCATAGAAGATATTCTCTCCATTTTTCCCCAATTCGGTTGAAATATAAATTCCCTTTGCCGCCAGTAATGGTTTGCATTGTCCATAGGAACTTTTCCCCACTGCATCAAGGATAAATTGATACTTGTTATCTGTCTTTGTAAAATCTGTTTTCTCATAATCGATCACTATATCCGCACCCAGGTTTTTTACCAGGTCAATGTTTTTTGTATTACACACAGCTGTCACATGCATCCCGTAATGTTTTAACAGCTGAACAGCCGCAGATCCGATAGCTCCTGTAGCACCATACACCATCACATGTTCACCACTCCTGATTTTAGCTGCACGGATGGCATTTAATGCATAATGCGCCCCTTCTGTTATAGGTGCTGCCTCCGTATAAGTCAAATTGTTTGGCAGTGTTGCTATAGCTTCAAGTTCACCAATGGAAACATATTCTGCATGGCCGCCAAATTTGTTAGCATTGAAAGCGAAGACCTTATCACCCGGTTGAAATGTGGTTACAGCTTTGCCAATCACTTCAATGATGCCTGCAAATTCACAACCGAGAACCGGATACTTTGGACGAATCAGCCCGCTCCAAAATCGCGAGACAAAATATTCGGCGCTGCGAAAACCGGCATCGGTACGATTGACCGTAGATGCATAGACTTTAATCAGCACCTCATTATCCTGACAAACAGGTTTTTCAACTTCGGCTACATATGCTACCTCTGGTGGTCCATATTGT
>JANPKZ010000262.1:0-5245 GCA_031426295.1 Saprospiraceae bacterium | reverse complement strand
GGACATCCTGGTAGTTGGGGAAAATGCCGGATCAAAGCTTGATAAAGCAAACAAGCTTGGCACCGTACAGGTAATGACGGAGGAAGAATTTATTGCATTGGTAAATAATGGATCGTGAGGTTTTGACACCTCACGATCCATGGTAAAATATGCCTAGGTGACAGGAGGAAGATTTACTTTCTCCCCTTTTTCCTGGTAGAAATGACGCGTATGCAGCAAGGCCATATTGGTTGCAAGGATGCCACCTTCTGATCTCCCTGATTCTTCAATCGTAAACTCGAATACATCGTCGAGATTCACATAATGACGTTCCGGCAGTTGCGAAAAGTGAAAGAAGATATCGCGCCATGTGCGCATGTCGATATCCATGTATTTCATAAAACCGTAACCATCCTGCACAGAGTAACAATATCCCCTTGCGCGTGCACCGATCGCACCCCAGTCCTCTGGTCGCTGATCAGGTGTCGGAAGCAAGTTCGGGATCAGGTAGCCTGAGGTGAACTGATCGCTTTCATGTACAAGATCCTTGCTGATATATCGAAATGCAATTACCTCAACACGGATACCCATGTTCTGTGTAGCCTGGATCACTTTTTTGAAATCACCATCGCCTGTCAGCAGGTAGATCGTATCCATATGCTGGCTCTGCAACAGGATATCAACAGCCATATCCAGGTCGGCATTTGCCTTTCCGATACGTTGTCCTTCCTCATCTTCGAACCAACGGATCGCTTTCGTGATCACCTTGAATCCGTAACTTCTCACAATACTCAGGAATCCGTTCGTGCGGTCCTTGTATTCGTAATCTGTGCGCATCCGCGCCTCATCAACAGACATATAGGAATTGAGCCTGATCGGGTCTCCAAACTGTGAAATATAATCCCTCAATACGTCATATCGAATACCATACCCTCCACTTCGCCTGATATTCTCGGCGTCAATAAATACTCCAATCTTCATTTTCAGTGATTTATAAGTCTAAATAATAATAATCAAGTACTGTAAACCTTACCAGGTATACTAAACGGCAAATGCAATAAAAGGGTCAATTATGGACCGGTTTTTTGAGTGACCAGGTAAATAAAAATTTGGCAACGACTTGCTCATGGTGATCGTATGTTGTTACGGGCAATACGACACTTTGGATGTCACCAGGGTTCTCCAGGGATTCAATACTCTTCAACACTTCCTGACCTGCCGGGCAAAAATAGAAACTTTTTCCTCTTACCTTCTTCAAATATTCGGCTTCCACTTTCACGAGGATAAATCTGACATTACTGCCTGACGTCCAGGCATATAGCAAGGCACCGGTGCTCAATTCAGCCGCCATGCCCATCACTGCCCAGAACACAGATCCAAAGGGGTTATGGATCCAGAAACGGTCTTTCAGTACGACTTTGCAAGTGTTCTCATCCAACACCTCAATCTTCATGCCGGACAGTAATCCCATCGGCAGATTTTTCATCATCCACAACCTTAGCTGAGAGGGCTGAAGAAGACGTTTGGCAAGTTTGTGATTGAAGGTGGGTTTCAATATTGAAAGTGATATAACTCAATTTACGATGAATCATTTACTGTGTGGTCTCTGAGCTCAGTCGAATGGAAGAAACGTAGTGCCCCATGCGTGAGTCCCGCTCAATTTTTCTTTACGTCAAAGTAATTTCATTGACTGTGGTGGTCCCTGAGCTTGCCGAAGGGTAGAAAAAGGGCACAGCCCAAACTCTGAGTCCCACTTGATTTTTTTCCCCCAAATTCTATTTATAAAATGATCATCCTGAAAAAAAATCAAGTGGGACTCTTGTGTGGGGGTTCGTTTCTTTTCTACCCTTCGGCAAGCTCAGGGACCTCCTCTCGAAGTGATACTTTAACTCATTGAGAAAGCTCAGGGACCTCCTTTCGAAATGGTGTTCTTGCTCCTTACACCCTGCTCCCCGCACCCAGCTATTTCAATCTTTTTTTCAACGCCAACATCTCATCCCGGTACTGTGCAGCAGTAATAAAATCGAGATCCTTCGCGGCTTCTTTCATTTTCTTTTCTGTATCCGCTACCATTCGTTCGATCTGTTCACGGGAAGCATAATTTAATACCGGGTCTGCTGCAATGGCAGCACTCGGATCGCGATCAACGTATGCTTTTTTAGTTCCTTCACGCACATCGAGAATAGATTTTCTTGAAAGAATTTCTTCACGCGTACGCATGATCGTTTGAGGTGTGATGCCATGCTTTTCATTGTAAGCCATCTGAATTAACCGCCGACGAAGTGTTTCATCAATTGTCTTTTGCATGGACTCGGTGATCTTGTCAGCATAAAATATAACAAGACCATTGGCATTACGTGCAGCACGTCCCGCAGTTTGTGTCAGCGAACGATCATTCCGAAGGAAACCTTCCTTATCAGCATCAAGTATTGCAACTAATGAAACTTCCGGAAGATCCAGACCCTCGCGTAAAAGATTGACGCCCACTAATACATCAAATACGCCGAGACGCAAATCACGAAGTATTTCCACACGTTCCATTGTTTCAACTTCGGAGTGGATGTATTTACATTTTACATTCAGCTTGATAAAATATTTGCTAAGCTCCTCCGCCATACGCTTCGTCAATGTAGTAACCAGGACACGTTCATTCACCTTGACTCTTTCATTGACCTCTTCAAGAAGATCATCTATTTGATTCAGACTGGGACGTATTTCTATAGGCGGATCTAACAAACCTGTAGGACGCACGATCTGCTCAATCACCACACCACCGGTTGCTTCCAGTTCATGATCAGCAGGTGTTGCACTCACATAAATTACCTGGTTGATCAGACCTTCGAACTCTGCAAAATTGAGTGGCCGGTTATCAATCGCTGAAGGTAAGCGGAATCCAAAATTGACCAGGTTCAGTTTGCGTGCCCGGTCACCACCCCACATTCCTCTGACTTGCGGAATTGTTACATGACTTTCATCAATCACCATCAGGTAGTCCTCAGGAAAATAATCCAGCAAACAAAACGGCCTGGTGCCCTGTGCTCTGCCGTCAAAAAATCGGCTATAATTTTCAACACCACTGCAATATCCCAACTCACGAATCATCTCAAGATCAAATGTTGTCCGTTCGTGGATGCGTTTCCCTTCGAGATATTTTTTTTCACGCGTGAAATATTCTTCCTGCGCAAATAATTCGTCTTCAATTTCACGAATGACTTGTTTCAGTCTGTCCTTCGGAGCTACATAAAGATTCGCAGGAAAGATAGCTGCATGCTTGAGCGGTTCCTGACGTTGTCCGGAATGTACATCAATGATATCAATCTCTTCAATTGTATCACCATAAAAACTGATGCGGTATCCATAATCTGCATATGGCAGATGCACATCAACGGTATCACCTTTCACGCGAAAATTTGCACGCATCAGTGCACCCTCGGTACGACTATACAGACTATCCACCAGTTTATATAAAAAAGTATTTCTTGGAAAAACATCACCCACCTGCAGACGGATGATCCCGTTCTTATAGTCCTCGGGATTTCCCATACCATAGATGCATGAGACAGAAGCCACCACGATGATATCCCTTCTGCCAGATAACAAAGAAGAAGATGCACGTAGTCGAAGCTTATCTACTTCCTCATTGATCGAAAGATCTTTTTCGATATAGGTATCAGAATGTGACAGATATGCTTCGGGCTGATAATAGTCGTAGTAGGAAACAAAGTACTCTACAGCATTATCCGGGAAAAACTCCTTAAACTCACTATAAAGTTGTGCGGTCAGCGTCTTATTATGCGTAAGGACCAGGGTTGGTTTCTGGACTTCCTGTATCACATTGGCAATGGTAAATGTTTTCCCGGACCCGGTCACTCCCAGGAGGACCTGGCCCAGTTCGCCCTGGTTAACACCACGAACGAGTTGGCGGATCGCTTCAGGCTGATCACCCGTTGGCTGATATTGAGATGTAAGCTTAAATGGCATGAACCGGTAAAGTTAAGCCGGGAAGACAAACTATTTTTCCCCGTTATAAAACAATACCGTGAGGCCAAATCGTATCCATTTTTCTTTATCCTGGCTTGTATCTACCTGGAGATAATCGGCCAACGGCTGGGAGTCAAACTCATTGAACGGCAGGATAAAATACGGCTGAATAGCCATATCGATTCCCTGGCCACCCTGAAGTGTAAACATCAGGTATGTTTTCAGGGCCGTCATTTTCTGAACATCCTTGAAAACGGCGTTTGTAAGACCTGCCTCGAATTTATCCTTGTAAAACTGATATTGCAGATCTACCCCGGCACCCAATAAGCCATTTGCCACCTGGTAGCCGATTGCGCCGCTATGTACAGCTATTTTGATTTTATCGGTGAAGGCTTCATTATTGGCTGTGCCTTCGGCCTTCAATAATTTATATGCCCCCTGATAGGTAAGTTCCAGGGCATGGACTCCGGTGCGAAACCGGATGCCTGCTTCAAATCCATGAAGCCATTTCAATTCGCGAAATGATGACGTATAGTTTTGCTTCTGGTTCCACGAGCGGATAACCTCATTAAGTCCATCTGTTGATGGAATAGAGAAGTTATAACCTGATTTCAGGTTGATCTGGGCATCAACTGGTGAGGAGAAACAACCAAAAAACGCCAAAAGCAAAATGGGGATTGCTTTGGTGCTATACATAAGGGTTTTTTACAAAAAAGAAAGATAGGGTTTACGTTTTTGAAAAACAAATAACCATTGGTGGTAATATGATGGCCGCTTATCTTTATCCGCCATGGCGAAAACCACACCCCCGAAAAAGACGACCAAGCCCAAACCAAAAAAATCTGCCTTCGCGGAGCTGGATTTTAAACCCGGTTACTGGACACGGCATTGGAAAGAAGCAGTTACCATTCCTGTATTGGCTTTTGCCCTGTACTGGATGTGCCTGCCCTATGGATATGTACTGGATGACCAGATCGTCATCAGCAATAATCAATACACGAAAAAAGGTTTTGATGGCATCTGGGAAATCCTGAGCACAGAAAGTTTTGCCGGTTACTTTGGTGGCCAGCGTGACCTGGTAGCAGGTGCGCGTTATCGACCGCTTTCGATCGTCACATTCGCGATCGAACAGGATATTTTTGGCGACAATACTTTTATCAGGCATTTTATCAACATCCTCCTGTACGGCCTGGTCGGCCTTCTGATCATGCGGATCTTTTCCATCCTTATTCCTAAAAAAGAAAATGCCTTATGGTTAACAGGAATTCCCTTCCTGACGGCCGCA
>JANPKZ010000261.1:0-4084 GCA_031426295.1 Saprospiraceae bacterium | reverse complement strand
GTATGCCACACTGTCATAACTTTCTGAATATTAGCACATTATGATCATTTTCCAAGCCTGAAAAATGTCGTTTGAGCAGATAAAAAAATCTGTCATAATGGTTGATAAAACTTATAAAAATCTCAATAGCGAGCCTTACACTTCAATTTCCAATTTCTCGCAATTTCCAATTTCCTAAACCCCAGATCCCGGGTTGAATATCCTATCATCTTTTCCCCAGCTAATTGATTTTCCCCCAAAATTTTCCCTTAACTGGAATTGGTCTAAATAAAGATTATACATTTGTCGCCATGAATTTCCAGCTTGTGACGGCCCTCCTTTATATAGGATTCTCACTCAGTTTTGATCCCTGCTATAGTCAGTCTTCTACCGATTCCATACAGGAGAAAGGGATCCTCAGCCAGTTGGAGAAAATATCATTCGAGGGGTATGGTGCCTTCAACTACTACAATTTCAACTGGCAGACGGACTCCACCAGACGTGATGCGTTCGATAATGAGCGATTCATCCTGGAACTCGGATATGCCTGGACACCAAAGATCCGACTGAATACTGAAATTGAATTTGAACACGGTGGGACCGGATCATCAGTTGAGTTTGACCGCTTTGAGGAATTTGGTGAATTTGAATTTGACATCAGCAAAGGTGGCGAGGTCCTGGTCGAACAAATGAACCTTGAATTTGACCTCAGGAAAAATCTAACCATCCAGGTCGGTCGTTTAAAAGTACCATTCGGTTTATCCTTTCAAAGATCTGAACCGACTGATTATCCTACTGCCACCTATTCTGAAATGGAATCCCAAATCCTTCCCAACAACTGGACAGAAAACGGGATCATGCTGCATGGACAATTAGGCCAGCAACAGAAATGGCAGTATCATCTGGGTGTCGTAAATGGATTGGATGGTAGTGCGTTCAATTCTGCAAACTGGATCAAACGCGGGAATCAACAACGCTTTGAATTAGTGAATGCAGAAAGTTTTGCATTCACAGGAAGATTGGATTATAAAATCCATGATCACTTTCAGACCGGCATATCTTTTTATACTGGTAATACAACTGGGAACAGACCGAAACCTGATTTTAAATCGAATGCATATCTCGCGCTAGGAGAATATCATTTGACCTATAAGCATCGCATATTTAATTTTAATTCAATGATCATGTACGGCGCACTCTCCAACTCGGAAGCGCTCTCCAATCAAAACAGAAATTTATCCAACAATCTCAATGTAAAACGAACACCTGTTGCAGCAGCCGCTCTTGGTGGTTTTGCAGAAATAGAAATAAAACTTTTCAGAGAAAAAAACGAAAACACTTTAATCAAAACTTCGAAACCTAAACTCTCATTAATCGGTCGCATCGATTATTATGACACGATGTATAAAACACAGGGTGAGATATTTAATAATCCCCGCTGGGAACGCACATCTTATACATTGGGGGCTGTCCTGAAAGTGATTGATGATGTTCATTTGAAAACACAATACACAATACGGAAAGTTGGTGCACCTGCTCCAACAAGTATCAATGGAGGTACAACTGAAAATACATTTGTCCTCGGATTTGCATTTGAATTCTAAACCATAATTATAACCAGATAAACCATGTATACCAGATTCTTTTATGCCCTTACGATCATGTTTGCTCTAAGCTTCACAGCATGCAAAGATGATGATCCCGTAACTCCGGAAACGGAATATGACGCACAACTTGAAAATGTTGCCAATGATGTCATTCTCAAAACGTATGAAGAACTCTATCATCGCTCCGAAGCATTAGCCACCAGCCTTAGCCATTTGCAATCAAATCCATCACAACCAAATCTGGATGCCGCGCGACAGGCATGGCGCGATGCACGCCAACCCTGGGAACAATCAGAAGGTTTTCTATTCGGACCTGTAGATCAGCAGGGCATTGATCCTGCCATTGATAGCTGGCCGGTAAATGAAACAGATCTCGATGCTGTATTGAGCAGCTCACAAGTATTAACCAAAACATATATCGATGGACTGGATGGTACGCTCAAAGGATTTCACACTATTGAATACCTGATCTTCGGCCTCAATGGAGATAAAGTAGTCGCTGATTTTACACCCAGACAATTTGAATACTTGTCAGCATGTAGTGAAAGTCTCGTAGGAGCTACAAAACAACTATATCATAGCTGGAAACCAAGTGAAGAAAACTTCATTGAAAATATTCTGCGCGCAGGTGAAGCAGGAGAGAGCATTTATCCATCACAGAAAGCAGCACTTCAGGAAATTATCACCGGACTGATTGTGATATCAGACGAAGTTGCAAATGGAAAAATATTTACACCTTTAAGCCAACAGGATGTGACACTGGAAGAAAGCAGGTTTAGTGCCAATTCAAAACAGGATTTTGCAGATAACATCCGCAGTATAGAAAATGTATATCTGGGTAAATATCTTACAGCAGACGGACCAGGCATCTCTGATATCATAGCTTCGAAAAACACGACTGTTGACACACAAGTGAAAACATTGATCACTGAGTCTATAGATGCCATTGAAGCAATTGATGGAACCTTTACTTCTGCCATATTCAATTCGCCACAAAGCATCCAGGCTGCCCAGACGAAAGTCCGGGATCTGCAGCAGATACTTGAAAGCGATGTGTTGAACATTATTACATCCTTATAAAATCACAATGCCTAAGCGGTATTTCTATAGTATCCTTTTGTTTTGCGCCTGCATGATATCATGTATAGATGATATCAATACACCATCTGTTGATGATGATATCATGCAGGGTGGAACGACTACCGTGATCGGTGACTATATCACCATCTTTCAACAACCCGCAGCCAACCTGTCAGCAGAACAGGTTACCAAACATTTTGAATCAGATGCTGCTTTCGGAAATATTTTTGTGACATCACCTGCTACCAATAATTATGGACTTGGTCCACTATTCAATCAAAATTCATGTGAATCCTGTCATCTGGGGAATGGTCGTTCCCCCTTCCCAACTAACCCATCACAATTGAAGGGATTATTATTACGAATAAGTATTCCAGGTGAAAATCAATTTGGAGGTCCGTTAGCTGCTCCCGGATTTGGTGGACAGCTACAGACAAAATCAGTTTTTGGCCAGCCCCGAGAAGCTGATATTACGTGGGAAGAAATAAACCGCATCGAACAGTATGTTGATGGTGATCATATTGAGCTGAGACAGTTTGAATTTCACATTGTCAATCCTTACATGAATGTCCCTTCCGATCTGATGATCTCTCCCAGGATTGCTCCACCTGTGATTGGTCTTGGATTACTGGAAGCGATTCATGAAAATGATATCCGTCTGCTTGCAGATCCGGATGATATGAATGAAGATGGCATTTCAGGAAAAATAAATTATGTCTGGGATTTTATCCACCAACGCGAAACGATCGGACGGTTTGGATGGAAAGCATCCCAACCTTCATTGATGCAACAATCTGCCGCTGCATATCATAATGACATGGGCATTACCAGTCCTGTGTTTTCTTCCGAATCATGTGAAGGCCAGGTTCAGTGTGATTCACTGACGGATGATCCTGAGATTGATATGCATACACTTGCGTCCACAGCATTTTATCCACAATCGTTAGCAGTTCCTGCACGTCGTAATGCAGCAAATGAAAATGTGCGTAATGGAAAGATTCTCTTCAACTCCATTGGCTGTGCAAGTTGTCATCATCCTTCTTACACCACAGGCTCGCATCCTGAATTTGATTTCCTGAGCAATCAAACGATATATCCATATACAGATCTGCTTCTTCATGATATGGGTGAGGGTCTTGCAGATCATCGTCCTGATTTTAATGCCAATGGAAATGAATGGCGCACACCACCGCTGTGGGGAATTGGATTAACGTATACTGTTGGTGGTCATCAGAATTTCTTACATGATGGCAGAGCAAGAAATCTTGCAGAAGCAATAATGTGGCATGGAGGTGAAGGTCAGGCAAGCAAGGATACGTTTCGTAATCTGACGAAGGAAGAGCGGGCGGATGTGATTGCGTTTCTTGAGAGTCTGTAAAACGGTACGTCTAACCCCCTACCCCCTGAAAGGGGGACTT
>JANPKZ010000260.1:0-4103 GCA_031426295.1 Saprospiraceae bacterium | reverse complement strand
CGGTCAAACCATTTACCAATCATTCCCTACCAACTATTAAGTTGACAGAAAGCAGCATTGCTCTGCAGATACATTTGTGGCACATAAACCCACAATTCTTCCATCATGAAAAGTCTTTACCTGGTCCTATTGCTTTCCCTTCTGTCAGAAACTATTAGTTACGCTCAGGTCAGTGTCAGTCCGACCCCATCTGTTCCGGACCCATCAGCTATGCTGGATATCCAATCCATCGATAAAGGTTTTTTGGTACCTCGTATGACTATGATGCAACGGGATGCAATTACAAATCCCGCCATTTCTCTGACCATATATCAAACAGATAATATCCGTGGTTTTTATTATTACGACGGGTCTTCATGGAGTGCTATGAAAAATGCAACAGCAGGATGGGAGCTGGACGGTAATACAGGTACAAGTCCCCTGAGTGATTTTTTAGGAACCACCGATAATCAGCCTTTGATGTTTCGGATTGACAATATTCATGCAGGTAAGATCGCATCGGATGGTATAGCACTGGGCTACCAGGCCGGGATAAATAATACCGGTCCGGCGAATACAGTCATTGGCACAGAAGCGTTCATGAGCAATGTTAGTGGTGCTTATAATATAGCCATCGGTAATAGTGCACTACAGGATAACATTGATGGTGGAGGAAATATCGCGATAGGAAGCAGTGCCCTGACGAACAACACCTCAGGTTACATGAACACTTCAATTGGAATGGAATCTGGAACCAACAACTCAACAGGTTCGGAAAATACAGCAGTTGGATCCTTGTCCATGAGAGATAATACGTCAGGTTCGCAACTTGTGTTGTTTGGCCGCTATTCAGGATATGCCAACAGGCTAGGCAGCAGGAATCTATTTTTAGGTTATGAAGCCGGTCGTACAAATGAATCTGCCAATGAGGAAACGTATATCGGATATGGAGCGGGATATCATACTATATCTAATCTGAATCCCGAGAATAATCCTGAGCCCAATATGTTTGTTGGTTACAAAGCCGGATATCAGAATACAAGTGGATTTGGAAATATGTATCTGGGATATGAATCAGGGTATGCTAATACCACAGGTCAATATAATACAGCTGTAGGGAATCATGCATTGGAAAACAATATAAATGGAATTAGCAATGTGGCTGTGGGTCGAAGCGCGATGGCTAACAGTACTGGTGGCCAGGACAATGTTGCTGTCGGAGGCTCAGCAATGGGAAATAATACCACGGGATCCAACAATGTTGCTGTAGGTAGATTATCAATGGGCTTGAATTCAACAGGTAGTTCGAATATAAGTCTTGGACATAGCAGTATGTTTCAGAATACAACCGGTACCGGGAATGTCGCTATAGGAGGTGGTTCACTTTCATCTAGCCAGACAAGTAACTATAATGTTGCGATCGGTTTTTTAGCTATGGATGATAACGTCAGTGGCAATCTCAATACGGGTGTAGGTGCCAACGCATTAGAAAGCAACGTCAATGGTCAATTGAATGTGGCAATAGGTGAACATACGCTAAACGCTAATATAAATGGTGGCAGAAACGTAGCTATTGGAACCAGTGCTATGCGTAATAATACTTCAGGATCTGATAATGTGGCAATAGGTCCTTCTGCCTTATTGAATAATACTTTTGGTGACAGCAATATTGCTATCGGTCAGGAAAGTATGATAAACAATACATCCGGAAATGGCAATGCTGCTGTTGGCGCATTTACAATGACTGCAAATACAACTGGAAACAGCAATAGCGCTTTTGGAGGAAATGCATTGCGCGACAATAATTCAGGCTCCCTGAATACAGCTATAGGCAGGAATAGTCTCTCCAATAATAATTCAGGCGATTATAACACAGGCCTGGGGTATAATTCACTTACAGCGAATATATCAGGTAACAATAATACGGCGTTGGGCAGAAGTGCCATGGAAGACAATACAACAGGCTTTGATAATACGTCAGTGGGCAATACAGCAATGGCAAATAATACAACTGGAGAAAAGAACGTGAGTGTGGGAAAGGATGCATTGTTCTCCAACACTTCAGGTGATCAGAATACCGCTATTGGACATTCAGCGCTTAAATCCAGTATTTCTCTCACAGGTAATACCGCTGTAGGTTATCAGTCATTAACGCTTACAACTTTTGGAACGAAGAATGTGGGAGTTGGTGCATTTACATTGGCCAACCTGACACACGGAAATGAAAATGTGGCTGTTGGATTTGAAAGTAGTCTTAATAATGTTCAGGGCCATGAAAATTCCTCCTTAGGGTACTGGGCTCTGAAAAACAATACATCCGGTACGAAAAATACTGCCGTTGGTCACAGGTGTCTGGAATTAGCTCAGATCGGTGCAGAAAATGTAGGCATGGGAGCATCTTCGCTACGAGTGTCATCAGGTAGTAAAAATACAGCTGTTGGTATGGATGCTCTTTCGAGCGCTTTAACGGGTTGGTTTAATACTGCTTTGGGGCATAGAGCAGGTAAGACAGTTTTGTTTGGTGCTTATAATACATTTTTAGGAGCTTCCGCTGATGGTGTTAATGATGTGGAATATTCAACCGCAATAGGTGTGGATGCGTATGTATCAGATAATCATTGTATGGTCTTAGGAGGTACTGGCTCCTCTTATGTAAATGTTGGGATTGGCCTATCAGGTCCGAACAATGATCTTCATATTAAACAGCGTACCACCGGAAATAGCAGGGGTATTAAGCTTGAACGTTCCGGTGATGGAGAAGACTGGAGAATATATACCGGGCTGGGTGCATCACCTGACCTCGGTTTTGCACGTAATGATGTACTGTTGGGTCATATCGACGGAGCTTCAGGTGCATACGTTATTGGATCTGACTCCAGATTGAAAACCAATGTGGCTTCACTGGTTTCTGTGCTGCCAACACTCATGCAATTGCAGGCTAAGACGTATGATTACATTAATGGAGACGGAGGCAAAAAAGCCTATGGTTTTATAGCACAGGAAGTAGAGGTCCTCTATCCGGAGTTCGTGGATGAACGTGAAGATGGCATGAAAGGAATTGCATATCATAATTTCGCAGTGATCGCGATCAAAGCGATCCAGGAACAACAGGTCACCATCGAACAGCAGCAAGCCATCATTAGTGATTTACTCTTACGTGTACAGGCATTGGAACAAAATTAGAATTACGGGTTTATACAATTCTATTGGCAGGGGCAGTCGGGAGATCTGCCCTCGTTTTTTTTGTGAGAAAGTGAGAGCAGTGAGAGAGTGAGAGCGATAATTATCGCTTTCATTTTCTCTTTGCGAACCTTATGACTTTGGTCGACTTAATTTTATTTGATCTTTTTCAGAATTTCAAGGCTAAAATGTTTTTTCATTTTAATTGATCCGTCAGGTTTGGCATTATGGCAAAAATTGCCAGACCTATATCTCCTAAGAGAATTTCCGCTAATGACGTAGGTTGCAGTAGGTTCATTCATTAAATTAATTCGTGGTATTGATAAGCTCGTGTCAAGACGAATTGTCCTGGCTGTATCAGAGGTTAGAACTACATTATCACCCAATAATTGCCAGGTACCGTGTAGTATGATTCGTGAATTGGATTTTATAAATGTTGAATCTTTATTCAGGACAAGGGTTTTGTCCTTCACCAGACTTCTTGTTCCTTACAAATAAGCCGTAGCTTTTTCTGGAAGAGTATAGGGACCTGCTATCCATGCACCTGTCAAATCTTGTTTTCGTATACATGATAGCATTACACAAACGAATGCTCCGAAAATTATAATTCGCAAGGATGTACACATAGCTCAAATCATAGAATATTTTTAATAAAAATCTTTTTCGCCCATGCTACCTGAATCACATCGCGTAATCCTGTGATCCTTTCTTCCTTTCTTCCCTTCTTCCTTTCTTCCTTTCTTCCTTTCTTCCCTAATTCCGTTACTTTTTTACCCTGGAGTTTTTCCAGTCACATACGATGTCAGTTTTTTGATGAGTCCATCTTCAAACTCAAACACATCACAAAACACAAGGTCAAGTTTGTCACCATTAATCAGTGTGCCTGTAACAGTGCCCTCTGCTACAACAATATTTCCTTCCTCGATCATGCGCGTGGCGGAAAT
>JANPKZ010000259.1:0-2106 GCA_031426295.1 Saprospiraceae bacterium | reverse complement strand
TTGACATTTTTCAGGACAGTCATTGACTTATGATCCCAGATAATTTTTAAGGAATCAACCTGTGAATTGCCACCAAGACCAAAATGAATGACAGGCTCTGAAGAAGAAAAATATCCGCGCGAAGTCTGCATGGTGTTCACCTGTTTTTTATCAACATAGTATGCAAGAACAGAACATCCCAGTCCATTTTTATTTGTTCCGGGTCCTTGCAGTTTAATGGTTAGATAATGGCCGTTTGTTTCTGTTGCATTTTTATAAATGGATGCAGGCGCATTCATGTTATTGATAATGACATCCATTTTGCCATCATTATCCAGGTCAGCCACAGCCATACCATGTGAAAAACTTCCTTTATCAAAAGCAGCTTCCGGCAGGGCTTTTGTAAAATGACCATTCCCATCATTTGAATACAAGACATTTGGAATCGGTGTAGATGGAATATGCTCCAGCACTTCCAGGTAATTATCAGGCCCTACCTGGTTTTGATATTTTTCTTTCACAAATACCTGGAAGTCATTATTGCGTAAGTCGCGCAGGATCCCATTGGTGATCAGCAGATCCTGGTCACTATCAAGATCCAGATCCGCGAAAAGTGCAGCATAACTCCAGTCCGATTTATGCACCCCAGCCATCTGAGCCTGATCAGAAAAATAACCATATCCCATATTCATCTGTAATACATTCTGCATGTATTGATAATGATTTCCTTCTTCCACGAGTGTCCAGAATCGCTCTGCCTGCATCGAACCCATATTCGTTTTTGAACGGTAATGATCTTCAAATGCCATGTCCAGTGACAGCAGGTCAAGCCATCCATCCTGGTTGACATCCGCTACATCAGAACCCATGGAATAAAAAGAAGTGTGGCCTGCATGTGTCGGCATCGATTCTTTAAACCGTCCTTCATAATTCAGGTAGTAGCGGTCACCGTGATGATAATCATTACAGACATACAGATCTGTCCAGCCATTCAGATCAAAATCACCGATAGAGACATTCAATCCATATCGCTCTTCTGTCATGCCAAGCTCGGAGGTCTTATCGACAAACTTTCCATTTTCAAAAAAGAAAAAACGATCTGTCTTTGGATAGGCTGCAACAGCTGCCGGCGGATTAACAAGTTTGGCGAATTCATCAAATGGTTGATTGACTAAAAACATGTCAAGGTCACCGTCGTTATCTGCATCAAAAAAGGTGGATTGTACTCCAAAACCTACATCCGCTATACCGTATTCGCCAGCCTGTTCGCGGAAGACATTATCACCCATGTTGATGTATAGCAAATTGCGGTTGAGCTCTGTATTCGCAGTGGGTGAATTTTTACAAACATAAATATCGAGCAATCCATCGCTGTTGACATCTGCCATAGTCACACCACTGGTCCAGATCTTTGTACTGATTCCTGCTTTGGTTGTAATGTCTTCAAATTGAAAATTTCCTTTGTTCAGATATAATTTATCGGGAACCATCGTACCGCCAAAATACAGATCGACTAATCCGTCATTATTGATATCGCCTGCCGCGACGCCGGCTCCGTTATAAATAAAATGCCAGGTGAAAATATTAACCTTACCCTTGTCATCGATCTGGTTAGAGAACGAAATGCCCGTTTGGTCAGCAGATAATGATTCAAGCTTAATGGGTGATACTTTCAACGGACCCGATGGTTCGGAGGTTTTAGTCGTGGTATTCTCTTTACATCCGGTAAGGATGAAAACAGGAAGACAGAGAAAGAGAAGAATGTTTTTCAATGGAAGTATTTGCAAAGGTGTAAACAGCGAAATGACTTTCGAAAGTTAGTGATTATGATGCATGTGCTCATGATCCTGCTTTTTAAATGGCGAAGGAGTATAATTTACAGGTGAAATCTCCTTTCCTTCTTTAATGTAGTAGACTTTGTTGATCGCCACATCCGAAAATTTTTGTGGCTTTGCTTTTTTTGAAGGCCATGTAACAGTGATGTTGTTTATTTTCTCAGCCTTACCTAATCCAATCTCAAGCTGCAGACTGTTGCCACCGAAGCTGGAACCTGAAGAAACGACCTGGTGGATCATTCGTTTCGTTCCACCTTCTGAAACTTCAATGGCTACCCGCGCACCTAATGCA
>JANPKZ010000258.1:0-9073 GCA_031426295.1 Saprospiraceae bacterium | reverse complement strand
ATAAATGTGAGATGCACATCCTCTATCTGGTATGCATCCTGGTCAGCTGCATTGGCAAAACTCATCACCGCAGCATATGTATAGCTGCGGTCTATCACAGGACGGTCAGTAGCTGCAGGCACACCAATGTGATAGGATTTCACATATAAAGAATTGGAAAGAAGTTTCTTTAATGATGCTTCAAAAAAATTGCGGTCTTCTATTGACTCAGGGTTGTGCAACCAGAAATAGACGTTATGATAAAAAGATCCCATGTTGACTGCTTTTGTTTTGTTGATACGTAATCTATAAAAGTTTTTGAATGACGGGCATTAGTTCTTTAGCCATTTTTTCATGCTCTTTGACACTGGGATGACCACCACAACCATCTAAGCTAAGAGGAGAAAATGTGTAAAGGATAATAGGTTTGATGCCTGCAATTTCTGCTTCGGCTTTTTGTTTTATTTCCAAATGACATTTTTGCAATGCTTCCATCTTCTCGGCTTCTGGATTCGTCACCTGCAATAAGACGAACGTAGCATCAGGATAATTGGAGCTAATCATTTTCAGAAAAGCAACATAGCGAAAAATAAATTGTGTGGAATCGAATGGTAATCTCGGTGTGACGCTATCGCCATCAGACATATCATTTGTGCCCAACAGGATCGTGATGATATCAGCTGGCCATGTATGAAAATCCCATCTGGGATCATCGGCTGCGGCAGTGAGAAATACAGATTCATAAACATCCATCAATACGGGTGCATCTGAATTCCAGTTTCGATACGCACCCATTCCTGACACCGCCGTGATCATGTAATTCAATTTCAACGCACGCGCGACTCTTGGACCAAATGCATCATACGCATTATGCTGATCATACCATTTATTCGCATCACATGGCACCAGAGATGTATCCGCTGACATACCCGCAGTAAAGCTGTCGCCGATAAACTCAATCCTCTTCCCCTGCGTATATGGAAATTCTCCCATGCCCTCTCCTTCCACGTGGCTGATGCGGATATATCCGCATGATGGTTCGGTCTCTTTATAAATCTCTACATCATGAAATTCGGAGTTGCTACGAAAGAGAATATCCACGGGTGTCAGTGTATCGAATTTGATGGGCATGCGTTGGTGATGTTCGCCATCGATGACCATCGAGATGTAATTGTATTCTCCTTCCGGCGCCACATTTTGCATCCATACCCTGCATTTGTTTTTATACACCCTAAACCGAAGGCCGGAGCCGCTGCCAATCAGGAGTTTATTGCCACCGTTGTCTTCAAAATATCTGCCCTGCCACAGAAGGCGGGGATAATAAGCGGGAAATGTATCCATAGGTTTTTGGGAACAGCTTATAATGGCCAGGTAATATATAAGACCATACATCCAAAACTCTCGTGACATGCGGGAAATGCTAGGAGACACAAAGTAAGGCGAAGAGAGGAAAGGAGTAAAGGAAGAAAGGAGTAAAGGAAGAAGGACGCATGGGATAAATGAAGGAAGGGATTAAAGGATCAAGGGAGCAAAGGATCAAGGACAGTAGGAAATGATCGAGGAAAAAATTTTACCAAAAAAGAGGCGCAAAACATTAGGTAACAAGCTGATTATCAAGGACTTCAGACAGTGTGGCACACCTAGGTATGCCACACTGTCATAACATATTGATTTGCAGATATTTATCTTAATATAAGGACCTTATTGATATTTGCACTTGCGCCCGCCGTTTGCCAATCTCCTTATATCCAACATCTGCCCTCAGCTCCCCGCTCCCTCCTCCCTGCCCCTTGCGCTCTTATCCCTCCCAATTGCTTACTTTTACGCCCCAAATTAGAATTTGCTCCACATGGCGACGACCCGTGACACTTTAATGCCCATCCTCGGGACCCTGTATCCATGGCGTCGTCGTATTCTCCGTTTTACCGCCGCAGTCTTTATCCTGAGTATCCTTTTTTCACTTTTGATGAAAAACTACTACCAGGGCAAAACTGTCTTTTATGCCGCCAGCCAGGATCTGTTCAAACCCGAAAAGATCTTTGGAAACTCAAGCCAGGAGATGTATTACTATGGTAGTGGTGAGGATATTGACCGTATTCTGACGGTCGGAAATTCACACGAAGTGATTGATTCCCTGATCAACAAATTTGATCTGTGGACAGTCTATAAAATCAAGAAGGGAACACAACGCGCCCATTTCAACATGCGGAAAGCCTTCCGGGAGAATTATAATATCCTGTTGACTAAGCAAGATGCACTCGAGCTGACCATAGAGGATCGTGACCCGGTACGAGCTGCGAACATGGCAAACTTTGCCCGTGATCTGATCGATATCCGCGTAAAATCAATTATCCAGAATAGCCAGTCAGCCCTGTCTTCCAGCTATGCGAGGGCAATTGACACCAAAGAAAAGATCGTCCAGAAAACGCTTGACAGCCTGAATCTATACAGGAATAAATCGGGCATCTACGATCCGGAAGGACAATCTGAATACCTCGCTGCACGGCTTACAGACATTACCAACACTGTGGAAAGGGAGCGTGCAACACTGGAATCCCTCAAATCCGGAAATATCAGTGCCAAACTCAGAGATACCATCCAGGTGATGGAAGCAAAAATTGCAGGTTATGACCGGGAGTTAAAACTTCTCAACAGTACAGATACCAGCGTCATGTTCAGTCTCCCAAGATTCAATGCCAACCGCGGAAAAGTCGAGATGCTCCAATCAAAATATGAAAGATCATCTGACCAGATCAGCTATGACCTGGAGAAACTCAAGTTTTATAATGCAGCTTTGGAGATCAATGTTTCTACGCTCCATGTTATCGAACAGGCTGAAGCTCCACTCTACAAACATCGACCCCGACGATCAGTAATTGTCCTGGCCGTAACATTGGCTTCCCTTCTTTTCGGCATTGCTGCTGCGCTTGTGATTGAATCCTACCGCCAAATGGACTGGAAGTCCCTTGAGGTGAAACCCTGATCTTAACTATTCGGGCACAATCATTGGTATTCATCAGAAAACCTATGTCACTATTGACAAGTGGGGAGAAACAAACTACTTTCGAGTACTTTTGTTACTCAATCTTCATTTACTATGATTGAAACCCTGATCTCTTCAAAAATGCGGATCAAACTTCTGTTGAAGTTTTTCCTCAACAGTCGTTCCCGCTCTTACCTGCGTGGGCTGGAAACCGAATTCGGTGATTCTACCAATGCTATTCGCCTGGAACTCAACAGGTTCGAAAAAGCAGGTATGCTCAAATCGTACACGGAAGGCAACAAAAAGTATTTTCACGCCAATACGGATCACCCTCTCTACAATGAGGTTCACAATATCCTGATTAAGTACCTGGGCTTTGATACCATTATTGATACAGTCATCGAGCGTCTGGGGGAGATCAGGGATGTTTATATCATCGGTCAGTTTTCAAAAGGTATTGACAGCCCGGTTATTGATCTGATGTTGACCGGTGACATCGATGAAAGCTACCTGATCAGACTGATCCATAAAGCTGAAGCGCTGATCAATCGGAAGATCAGGTACATCATATACCGGGATGATGAAGTCCCCAATATAGACTGGAAACAATTTGACCCACAACCACTTTTGCTATGGTCGAAGGACGCGTAATGCCGGCGCCGGTGTCCCATGGGCAAAAGGATCAGTCTTCACTGCCATGGTATGTCCTCCGCACAAAAACGAAATGTGAAAAATTTGTTCGTGACCGCCTGGCGATCATGGGCATGGAAGCATTTGTTCCGCTTCGCAAACGTACAGCACGCTACAACCGGAAAGTAAAAGTGTATGAATTACCTCTCATCACGTGCTACACATTTGTGCGTCTTGATCCTTCCAGAAGAAATGACGTGCTGGCGCTGCCTTATGTGCAGGGTTTTTTGAAAACTGGTCGACAGGAATGTATCGTAAGCGAAAAGGAATTACAATGGCTGCAAAAGATCAGTGGTACGGATCTCGATATACGTACTGAAACTATAACTATGAATATCGGTGATCGTGTCATCCTCGCGTACGGCCAGCTGGCAGGTATGGAAGGAACGATCATGTCGAATAAATCAAAACATGAAGTCACCGTGGCGCTCGAGAGTCTTGGGATACAAATGGTGATTGAGATTGAAAAGGAGATGCTCGAACTGGCATGGTAAGGTGAAAGGAAGAAAGGAGTAAAGGAAGAAAGGTAAAGAGGCGGAAGAGGAGGAAAAGGCGGAGGAGGAGGAAAAGGCGGAGGAGAAGGAAAATGCGGAGGAGAATGAGATGGCGGAGGAGAATGAGATGGCGGAGGAATAAGATTTTAAGGATACAGAATTGGTATCCTGCAAGAATGGGTGATTTATGATTAGACAGAAGATTGAAAAATCTAAAATCTAAAATCTAATTCCGATAGCTATCGGAACCAAAATCAAAAATCAAGTACTGATACGCTGCGACGTATCAGAAGGCGAAGCCTTGTTATTTTATAAGTACAAATGAAAAACATACATCCCATTACAACCCAACTTATCTCGCGCGAAGAAAAAGAACTGCGTGAAGGCCAACGATCAAAAGTGTTTTGGTTTACAGGTTTGTCTGGTTCCGGAAAAAGTACGCTTGCGATTGCATTGGAGCGCAAACTGTTTGATAAGGGATATTCTGTTGCAGTGCTGGATGGAGATAATATCCGGGCAGGTATTAATAATAACCTTACGTTCTCGCCTGAAGATCGTATTGAAAACATTCGTCGGATTGCTGAGATCGCAAAATTGTTTGTGGCAAACGGTCAGACCTGTATTGTGAGTTTTATTTCTCCAACGATTGAAATGAGACAACATGCAAAAGATATCATTGGACAAGATGACTTGGTAGAAGTGTTTATAGATACTCCTATCGAAATTTGTGAATCACGCGATGTCAAAGGTCTTTATAAAAAAGCCCGCGCTGGTGAAATACAGGATTTTACCGGAGTGAATGCACCTTATGAACCACCGATCCTATCTGATATTCACATTAAAACAGATGGATTCACCATTGAGCAATCTTTGCTATTGCTATATGACAATGCATTGAGCTATATTAAGATATTATAGTTTGAATATTTATAAGAATCTATTTTCTAAATGTTCTAAACAGATGGAATTCGAAGTAACCCATCCTAAACTCTCTAAACATTTTAATGCAGAGATGGAACAAACTCAATACGTCAAAAAGTGAAATATCACCTGGATCATCTCGAAGAATTAGAATCCGAATCCATATTCGTGATTCGTGAAGTTGCTGCGCAATTTGAAAATCCGGTCATCCTGTTTTCCGGCGGTAAGGATAGTATCCTTATGGTATACCTGGCGGTAAAAGCATTCTATCCAGCGCGTGTTCCATTTCCTTTATTGCATATAGACACAGGGCATAATTTTCCGGAAGCACTGGAATATCGTGACTGGCTGGTCGATCATTTTAAATTACGTCTTGAAATTGGCTCAGTCCAAAAAGCAATTGATGAAGGCAGGATCAAAGAAGAAAAAGGCTTCAATGCATCACGTAATGGTTTGCAAACATTTGTATTACTTGACGAACTTGAAAAAGGTAAATACGATGCCGCATTAGGAGGAGGTCGGCGTGATGAAGAAAAGGCGAGAGCGAAAGAACGATTCTTCAGCCATCGTGATGAATTTGGTCAATGGGATCCAAAAAACCAACGACCTGAATTGTGGAATCTCTTTAACGGCAGAAAACATTTTGGCGAACACTTCAGAGTATTCCCGATCAGCAACTGGACAGAACTGGATGTGTGGCGTTATCTCGCAAAAGAGAATTTTTCCTTACCTAATTTATATTATGCACATAAGCGAAGAGTATTTGAACGCGACGGTGTACTTCTCGCGGATTGTGAATATATCACCCGACGCCCTGAAGAAGAAGTAAAAGAAGAAATGATCCGTTGCCGCACCATTGGGGATATGACATGTACAGGTGTTTGGCGTTCAGAAGCTGCCACAATCGATGAAATTATTGAAGAGGTTGCAACATCGCGGTTGACAGAGCGCGGAGGCAGAGCAGATGATAAAAGAAGCGAGACATCGATGGAGGACAGGAAAAAGCAAGGATATTTTTAAGGATGGATATAATCAGTATTCTCCGTCCAACCACTTCCGTTACTTGTTTGTGCCTGAAACCATATTCTCAGTGGAATCATCTTCGTTACTTTTTGGTGCCTAACTCTGTGCACTCCGTGGAATAAACTCCGTGTACTCCGTGTAACAATTAAACCATGACAAAACAACAATCTAAAATATCTGACAAATCATCCGAACTCCTCAGGCTCTCCACAGCTGGATCAGTTGATGATGGAAAATCTACATTGATCGGCCGCCTTCTCTATGATAGCAAGTCTATTTTTCAGGACCAATACGATGCCATCGAAGCTGTTTCCATACGCAGAGGTGAGGAAGGAATTAATCTGGCATTACTAACAGATGGATTAAAAGCAGAGAGAGAGCAAGGAATTACAATCGATGTAGCCTATCGGTATTTCTCTACACCGAAACGAAAATTTATCATTGCAGATACACCAGGCCATATCCAGTATACACGAAATATGGTAACAGGTGCGAGTACAGCAAATGTTGCATTAATTCTGATCGATGCAAGGCAAGGTGTACTTGAACAAACAAAACGTCACGCGATCATTGCAAGCTTATTGCAGATCCCGCACCTGGTGATTTGTATCAACAAGATGGACCTGGTGGAGTACAGCCAGGAAGTATATGATCGCATTCATGATGAATTTGAAGATTTTGCAAGCAAACTGGATGTGCATGATGTCAACTTCATTCCGATATCTGCATTGAAAGGAGATAATATTGTTGACCGTAGTACCAACATGTCTTGGTATGAAGGATCAACTTTGCTGTACTATCTTGAGAATGTACACATCGCGAGTGATTACAATTTTATTGACGTCCGTTTTCCCGTACAGTTCGTTGTGAGACCGTATTCAGATGACTATCATGATTATCGTGGTTACGCTGGGCGTGTTGCGGGTGGTATCCTGAAGAAAGGAGATGAAGTGATGTTGTTACCATCCGGATTTACAACAAGGATTTCGAAGATTGAATCTTACAAAGATGAAATTGAAGAAGCCTATCCACCGATGAGCGTAACAGTTCATATCGAAGATGATTTTGATCTGAGCCGTGGCGACATGATCGTGCGCGCCAATAATGTTCCCAAGCAGGAACAGGACATCGATCTGATGATCTGCTGGTTTCATGAGAAGCCCTTACAGGAAAGAGGTAAATATATTTTACGACATACCACCAAAGAAGCCCGGTGTATCATTCGGGAAGTACGATACCGGATGGATGTGAATACACTTCACCGCGACATGCAATCGAAAACAATTGGTATGAATGATATTGCGCGTATTTCGATACGAAGTACGTTGCCGCTATTTATTGATTCCTATCAGCGCAACCGGATTACGGGGAGTGTGATATTGATTGATGAGGGGACGAATGAGACGGTGGCAGCGGGAATGATTATTTAAAACACACATTTTGAAAATTTACGACGACCTGCTATCAAAAAGGAAAGCTCTTAGTGTCACAGGACTTGGGTACGTTGGGTTACCTCTTGCATTAGAATTTGCAAAGCACTTCCGCGTCATAGGATTTGATATCAATAAGGAGCGTGTTGAAATGATGAAGCAAGGTGTTGATCCTTCAAAAGAGCTTTCAAAAACTGCATTTGAAGAATGCGATATCACCTTTACTACTGATCCTGAAGATTTGAAAAATGCCCACTTCCATATCATTGGCGTGCCCACAGATATAGATGATCACCAGGTACCAGATCTGAATCCCCTACTGAAAGCAAGTGCGAGTGTGGGCAGAGGATTGAAAGAAGGCGACTATGTAGTCTACGAAAGCACTGTCTATCCGGGTTGCACGGAAGAAGATTGTATGCCCATACTGGAAGGAGAATCAGGAATGATCGGGTGTGCTGATTTTAAAATTGGTTACAGTCCTGAACGTATAGTGCCTGGAGATAAAAACAAATCCCTTCGCGACATTCTCAAGATCGTGAGCGGATGTGATGCGGAAGCCCTGGAGGAAATATCTAAAGTATATGGCCAGATCATCAGGGCAGGTCTTCATAAGGCATCATCGATAAAAGTTGCAGAAGCGGCCAAGGTCATAGAAAATACGCAACGCGACCTGAATATCTCATTGATGAATGAGCTCGCGATCATATTTGATAAGATGGGCATTGATACACGCGAGGTGATCGAAGCTGCCGGTACCAAATGGAATTTCCATAAATATTATCCCGGATTGGTAGGCGGACATTGTATCAGCGTGGATCCGTTTTACCTGATGCATAAAGCACGTGAGCTTGGATATGACCCACAGGTGATTGCTGCGGGCAGAAGAGTGAATGACCACGTTCCCCATTTCATTGCGCGCAAACTCGTGCAGCAATTGATACAGTATGGTAAAAATCCAAGGGAATCGAATATCCTGGTCATGGGCGTGACTTTTAAAGAAGATGTAGCCGACATTCGCAACAGTAAAGTTTTTGATCTCATCAACGAATTGAAGCAATATAGCTTTCAGGTAGATGCCATAGATCCGTGGGCATCGCATGAGGAAGTGGAGAAAGAATATGGCGTTAAATTATTACGTGAACCTGCAGGACCGTATGATGCGATCATAGTAGCGGTGGGGCATAAAGAATATAAAAATCAATCATCAGATGACCTTAAAAAATTAAGTAAGGGAGAGGTTTTTGTGACGGATATTAAGGGGATCATGTTGAAAGATGGGATTGATCATTATTGGAAGTTGTAGGTGGCAAAAGGATCATCAGGTTTTATTGATATTGAAGAATAAGGTATATGCCCACTTAATGAGAAGTGGGATGTGTAACCGGTTATTCACCTGGGCTCTTGGGATGGTATTCAGTGAAGTGCACGGGCTACCATTTTATGTCAATGGGTGGTACAAAATGCAAATTGGACCATGGTTACGCAACGAAAGAACCAAGCGGTTTTATTCACTTTATTTCCAATGGCAAACAGATCTTATTGGATATTACATC
>JANPKZ010000257.1:0-22027 GCA_031426295.1 Saprospiraceae bacterium | reverse complement strand
ACACTCAAAGGATTTGGAATTGAGCATCTTCAACATGCGCAAATCGCTGCCGGTGCTATCCTTCATTATCTCGCCACTACTAAACAAGACGGGCTAAAGCACATCCGCACGATCAGTCGCATCCAGTCGGAACATTATGTCTGGATGGACAGATTCACGATTCGCAATCTTGAATTATTACAACCTACGCATGATACCGGGACGAGTCTCCTGGACATATTGGACAAAACTACATCACCCATGGGAGCGAGGCTCATGAGACGATGGATCGCATTGCCCCTGATCCACCTCAAAGAGATCAGCGGCCGTCATGACATGGTTGAATATGCATTGAATAATCCTGAGTGGGCAGCAGATCTCAAAGACCAGGTACGGCAGATCGGTGACCTGGAGCGAATCATTTCAAAAGTATCCCTGTCCAAGATCAATCCGAGGGAAATGACCCAGTTAAAACGGGGCCTGTCAGCGCTGGCTCCGATTAAGGAATGGATGCATGACAGCCACCAGGAAGGATTGATGCGGCTTTCTGATCAGATCAATATCTGCGATCACCTGCGCCAGACTATTGAGCTTGCGGTACAGGAAGATGCTCCTGCCTTACTGATTAAAGGAAATGTTATTCGTAAAGGATTTAATGAAGAACTCGATGAATATCGCGACATCATCCAAAACAGTAAAGAGATCCTGATCAACCTGCAACAGGAAGAAGCTATCAAAACAGGTATCACAAATCTGAAAGTTGGATACAACAATGTGTTTGGATATTTTCTTGAAGTCACCAACAAATATAAAAACCAGGGGCTCATACCGGATCATTGGGTGCGTAAACAAACACTATCAAATTGCGAGCGATATGTTACGGATGACCTGAAGAAACTGGAGCAAAAGATCCTGAAAGCTGAAGAAAAGATCGGGGCGCTTGAAGAGAGCCTGTACAATGAACTCGTGCTGGCAGCCCAGGAATATATTGCGCCTATTCAGATCAATGCCAATGTGATCAGCCAGCTTGATTGTATTCTTTCATTTGCAACTGTGGCACATCAATATACCTATTGCCGTCCGGAAATGAATGACGGATTGTCCATAGAGATTACG
Source organism: Saprospiraceae bacterium (assembly GCA_031426295.1). Lineage (GTDB taxonomy): Bacteria > Bacteroidota > Bacteroidia > Chitinophagales > Saprospiraceae > Opimibacter. The sequence goes on along the minus strand of JANPKZ010000257.1, from coordinate 20,932 downwards.
GATGGTCGTCATCCTGTCATCGAGCGACATCTCCCTCCGGGTGAAACGTATGTTGCCAATAGCCTGTACCTCGACAGTGATGATCAACAGATCTATATTATCACGGGGCCAAACATGTCTGGTAAATCTGCATTATTGAGGCAGACTGCATTGATCTGCCTGATGGCACAAATCGGGAGCTTTATTCCCGCAAAGGCTGCGACACTTGGCATCATCGATAAATTATTTACACGAGTAGGCGCATCTGATAATATCTCTTCAGGTGAATCAACCTTCATGGTAGAGATGAATGAGACTGCCAGTATCCTGAATAATATATCTGCACGAAGTCTGATCCTAATGGATGAGATCGGTCGGGGGACAAGTACGTTCGATGGGATCAGTCTTGCATGGAGTATTGCTGAGTACCTGCATCATCATGTGCAATACAAACCCAAAACACTTTTTGCCACACATTATCATGAGCTCAATGAGTTAGCAGAGCGATATGATCGAATTCATAATTTCCATATCGCGACACAGGAAACCGGGAATAAAGTGATCTTTCTTCGCAAGCTGATGCCGGGTGGCAGTGAACATAGCTTTGGTATTCATGTGGCACGTATGGCGGGCATGCCACGCACATTGTTGGAGAGGGCTACAGAAATCCTTCATGATCTTGAATCGAAAAATATGAGTCTTGAAGCTACTTCTTCCACAAGAGAAAAGGTGAAAGAGCTGAAAGAACAAACCACTGTCCAGCTCAGCATTTTTGATCAGACAGATATTAATGCGCGCAAACTGATGGATGAGATTGCGAAGATGAATATTAATGAGATGACGCCTATAGAGTGTATGATGGCGTTACTTCAATTGAAAAAGCAGTTTGATTCGTGAGTCGTGAATCGTGAGTCGTAAGTAGTAACGACGTGAGTTGTGAGTTGTGAGTTGTGAGTTGTGAGTTGTGAGTTGTGAGTAATTTGAAACTTCGTTTCAAATTACTTTATCGAAATTGGTTATTGGTCATTTTCGAAAATCCTTTTACTTCAGCTTTAGCATTAGCTTTCACTTTTCCTCCGCCTTAGCCTTAGCCTCAGCCTTCATCTACGTTTTATCCGGGTACATCACCACGCTGATCACTTCCTTCTCATTGAAATATTTATTCGCAGCGGCCAATAAAACATCTTTATTGAGTGCGGCAATTCTTCTTTCTAATGTTTTGAGTTCTACCAATGGCTCGAGAGGCACCTGGTCCTGCCAGCTCGTCACGAGGGAATTCATCCAGAAATAATTTTGCTCCAGGTCTTTGATGCGACCCTGTCTTTGGGTCTCTGTGACTTTTACAATATCAGCTGGATCAATTTCATGCTTTAATTTTTCGATCACTGCTTTTGCAGCATCCATTAATTCTTTTGTACGTGGAGGGTCAGCATTGAATCCGATGTTGATAGTATATTGTTCGACAGGAAAATAAGTCTGTCCTCCGTAGATAGAGACGCCATATACACCACTCTCTTCTTCACGTAGTGATTCACGAAGCTTGATCCTTGCGAGTTCGATAAGTGATTGCAATACATATGCTTGTTCTGCATTGTATTTGTCATTACCATGATATACGATCTGGACTAATGAGCTTGGTGCTTCGCCCCTGTTGTACACAGAATCCACAACTCCTGAAGGCATGCGATCTCCTACATCTTTATACGTTTCCTTTCTACCACCACCCGGCATGGCACCGAGATAGCGACCTGTCAGCTTTTGGAGTTGTACAGGATCAAAGTTGCCGACAAAGAAGAAAGTCATATCGCTGACGTCTTTAAAGCGGTCCTTATAGATGTCCATGATCTCGCTCTGCTTTATCTGGTCGTAAGATTCAAGAGTAGGGAATCCGCGGCGTGGATGATTTTGAGATGTTATTTTTCCAAGCCGGTCGTAGAAGTAATTTTGTGGATTCGCAAGCAGGTTTGCATACCTGCCGCGTTCACGGTTGATGTAAGCGCTTAAAGCCACACTGTCCTCACGATAGGCCGTCACCCAAGAATATGCCAACTGCATCATCGTCTCAAGGTCCGCCACTGAAGAACTGCCACTCATGCCTTCAAATCGTTCGAATACGAAAGGAGTTACATTCACGCGTTGCGTGGAAAGTTTTTTATCAAGACCTGTTGCATTGTATGGGCCTACTCCACTTGCCTGTATAACAGAACTCACACTTCGAGCTGACGGATATTTTGAAACATCATACAAGGAATGTCCACCGGGACTGTATGCCGACATAAGAATTTCATCATTCTTGTATGCGGTTGGTTTTGCTTTTACTTTAATGCCATTTGGCAGATCCCATTCATATAATCCCAGCACACTGTCATGTCTAATATTCATAACAGGCAATTCCGGAAGCACGGCTGAAAGAATGGGTGCAGATACATCAATATCAACATATGGCGTGAGGCTAACTTTGCTTACTTCCTTCATCATGGTTATCAACTCAGCTGAATCAGGTAACATGGCCAGATCTTTTGAAGGAGCTGTGATAAGAACCATGTTATTATTGTTGGTAATCCATTTTGAAGCGTATCTACTTACTTCTTCTACTGTGATGGTTGGCATCATGGCTTTGTACAATTCGAGGTGCTGAGATGCATCCGGCACAGGATTATCTTCCAGGAAGTGATACACTAAGCGTGATATAAGACGGTTGGATTCCTGTTTGTCTTTCTCCAAAACATTTTGTTCAGACTGGCGAAGAATTGATGCTTTTTCTCTTTCCAGTTCTGAAGAGGTAAAACCATGTTGCAATACCCGTTGATTTTCCTCCAGTAATGTTTTATATGCACGACGGACATTTTTTGATTCAGCGACAGCGTTACTTGAATACATGGCGAGATCGGCAACATCCTGGTAATATCCTGTCGAACCAAAAATGAATGGCGGATCAGAAAGTCTTGAAAATTCTGCCAGGCGTTTTCCGAGCATACGATTATATAATGATTGCACTAGTCGATCCCTGTAATCTACCAGTGTTGTAACCGGAGTGAATTTATGTTTGTAATAGATCTGTATGCGTGTGTTGGTTGCTTCAGGATCAGTGACGATTCGTGCGAAAGTGGCATCATGTGGTGGAAAAGAAACTGCCACTTTTTGGCGTGGCTCCCGACTGGTCTTGATATTTCCAAATTCTGCTTTAATCTTTTGTTCCATCGCATCCACGTCTACATCTCCTACCACCATAATAGCCGTAAGTTCTGGCCGGTACCAGTCTTTATAAAAGCGGCGCGCTACATCGTAAGCTGCATTTTGTACAATTAATGGATCGCCAATAGGTAGACGATCTGCATACCTGGATTTATAATAAATGATTGGCAGGTATTCCTGTTGCATACGTTGTTCGGCACTGAGTCGAGTACGCCATTCTGAAATTACTACCCCACGTTCTTTATCAATTTCTGCATCATCGAATGCAATACCATCTGCCCAGTCGCGGAGAATCAGCATGCCCTTGTTAAACATTTCCTGGTTATCTGTACGTACCTGCAACATGTATACTGTTTCATCGAAGCTGGTGTATGCATTGAGGTCGGGACCAAAACGTGTGCCTATAGATTCCAGGTAATTGACAAGTTCATTTTTTGAAAAATGGGCTGTACCATTGAATGCCATGTGCTCGACAAAATGTGCGAGACCTAACTGGTCATCATCTTCCTGCATGGAACCGGCCTTAACTGCCATGCGGAGTTCGGCACGATGTTCAGGTTTATTGTTTTTTTGAATGTAGTATGTCAGTCCATTATCCAATTTTCCAATGCGGATGGTTGGATCCATTGGAATATTTGAGAGTGATGGCTGAAGTGTAAGCTGTGTGGAATTTGTTGTTAGTTGTGCGGAACAAGTATTTGTAAAACAAACCGTAATTAAAATAAAGGAGCAAATGGCGGGAAGAATGATTTTCAGCATGGCGAAAGATTTTTGGAATAATCAATATCGGAAAAAATACTGAGATCGGGATGGAAATATTGCGTGTATTCTGGCAGGGCATAAAAACATAATATAAAAAATCATGATGACCTTTCTAATAATCCTGCGCAAAACAGGCCAGGGATTTCGTAGAAATCCTTTTTACTTTTACCAATGCAGCAGTATCTTACGGCAGAGCAATTTTATGCGCTGCGGGAGTAGCTCAGGGGTAGAGCATTAGCTTCCCAAGCTAAGGGCCGTGGGTTCGATTCCCATCTCCCGCTCGGTTTATTCTTCGCCTCTAAGTTTGTTATCCTGGCGAATCGCGAAATCAACAATAGTTTTCATGGATCGGGCGATCACAAAAAAAACAAGGTAAACCATAAAGAGCACCATCCAGATCCAACGGAATGAACCGACTTCATCGATATGTTTTCCGCTGATCATCCATGACCATCCATAAGAAAAAACAAGGAGTGCCATAAAGCAAACAACAGACTGGATCCAATAGGGAAGCAAATCCTGAACACGTAGCACCACAATTGTATTGACAATTATAAACAACAGCACCATTGCAGTTGTCACAATCCATGGACCCGCATTTACTTTCAGAAAATCATTATTGACAGGGAAAAGAGCATCAAACAATGTCAGCAGAATGCTTAAGCCTGCAACCGCAACCACCTGGTATATCGGTTTTACTGCAAGTGTCATTAACCGGTCAGGTTTGCTCATGGAAGTAAACTTACTGCTTTTCCAACAAGGTCATATTCAGATGCACCCGTAATTTCTGCCATAATGAAACCTCCAACCAGAAGCGATATTCCATTTGGATCAATATAAATCTCATTATCTACTTCCGGCGAATCATATTGCGAGCGTCCTACATATTGTCCACCTTCCCTGCGATCAATCAACACTTTCAATTGACGACCCACCATAGCCTCGTTCAACTCTAAGGATATTTCCTGCTGAATAGCCATCACCTCAGCACTACGCTGATTTTTAATTTCTGCAGGGACATCATCATTCAAATCAAACCCTCTTGTACCTTCTTCATGAGAATATTCAAAGACCCCTACCCGATCGAATTTAGTTTCACGGATAAAATTGAGAAGAGATTCATGATCTTCCTGAGTTTCTCCTGGGAAGCCTACAAGAAAAGTTGTACGAATCTTTATGCCTGGATGGACTGCACGAATATTTGCAATCAGGTCGCGTGTTTCTTCAGATGTAATTTGCCTGCGCATTGCTTTCAGAACCGGATCGCTGAAATGTTGTAAGGGCATATCGAGATAATCGCACACCTTCTCTTGTGCTTTCATTACATCAATTATGTCCATTGGAAATTTGTGCGGATATGCATAATGCAAGCGTATCCATTCAATGCCATCAACTGCTACCAATGATTCAAGCAATTCAGGCAAAGTGCGACGCTGATACAGATCCAATCCATAATACGTGAGTTCCTGTGCGATCAGGATCAATTCCTTCACCCCTCGTTGTGCCAGGTGTTTCGCTTCATGTACAAGACTTTCTATGGTGCGGGAAACATGTTTGCCACGCATTAGCGGAATTGCACAAAAGGAACATGTACGATTGCAACCTTCTGATATTTTCAGGTATGCATAATGGGCTGGTGTGACAATACTTCTTTCACCCAGTAATTCATCTTTGTATGTTGCGCCCATAGTCGCCAAAAGAGACGGCAACTCCATTGTTCCGAAATAGGCATCTACTTCAGGAATTTCGGCCTCCAGGTCATCTTTGTAACGCTGCGAGAGGCAGCCTGTCACATACAGCTTTTCGAGTCTGCCATTCCTTTTTTCATTGGCATATTCAAGGATCGTATTGATGGATTCTTCCTTGGCCAGGTCAATAAATCCACAGGTATTGATAACCACTACCGGAGTGGCAGAAAGGGTCTCATGTTCAACCGAAAACTGGTTAGCTTCTAGCTGGGATTTGATGACTTCAGAGTCGACGAGATTTTTACTACATCCGAGGGTAATGATCTTGACTTTCTTCGGATGGATCGTTTTGGTGCGCAATTTGTGCCTGAATGATTGAGGTGCAAATATATTTCAAATAAAATGGGCCATAGGGCCATACAGCAATGTATATACTAAGAGTTGTTAGTCAAACGTTAAGACGAAATATGACCAGGTGGCTCTCACTCCTATTTGTAACAGCTTTCCCTTGCTTGTGCCATGCCCAAATGGGTGTCAATCTTCGTTATTTAATTGGTCAATCAAAGATCCTGGACACTGTAGGCTTCACTCAGAATGGCCTCCATGGCTCTGTTGAGTACCATTTGCGTCTTAAAGAAAAGAGGCTCGAGTTCAGGCCCGGACTGGGATACCGGTTCACTTTCAATAATGCTGATCAAAACGGCAATATCAAGGCTTTTGATTTTGATTTCGGGACTGCCATCTATCCCTTTGATTTTGGAGGGGACTGCAACTGTCCGACGTTTTCAAAACAGGGCACGCTTGTTAAAAAGGGTTTCTTCTTCGAGGTTATTCCCGGTGCATCGTATCAGATCCTTACCCGTCTCCGTTCTGAACCAAATGATCCTTCCAAGTTACCGATCCGGAGTAAAAACCTCGTTTGGAAACTTGGTGGTGCTGCAGGTCTTGATATTGGTGTCTCAGAGCATTATACGATGACACCCATGTTATCCGCCACATATCTTTCTTCTTCAGAATGGGAAGGTCTTCAGATAGATGGATCACAAGGGACACTCGATGATTACATTTATTTTGGCGCTGGTCTGCGGCTTACTTACAGCGCGGATGACAATCGTCGACGACGGAACTGACGGTAACATTCCCACATTACAATTCCCGCTGTCGTTGCTACATTCAATGAATGTTTGATTCCCTCCTGAGGTATTTCTATACTTCTTTCGCAGCGTGATAGAATATTGGCATCAATGCCCCGCATTTCATTTCCAAAAATAAGAGCTAACGGCATCACGTTCGAAAATTCAACTTCATCCAGCAACATGGAATTGTCAGTTTGTTCGACAGGCAAGAGGTGATAGCCAATGTCCTTCAATTTTGTCAGCGCTGATATTGTTTCTTCGAAATATTCCCATGTAACAGAATCTGTTGCTCCTAATGCGGTTTTCATGATCTCAGCGTGGGGTGGTTTGGCGGTGATGCCACAGAGGAATATAGCCTGCATCGAAAATGCATCTGTGGTGCGGAAGATGGCGCCGACATTGAGACCTGATCGTACATTATCAAGAACAATGATGACCGGAATTTTTTCGGAAGCTTTGTATTGTAGTGTATCCGGGCGGTTGAGTTCGGACATGGAGAGTTGCTTCATTGAGTGAAGATAGTGAGAGGTGTGAGAGGGGAAGGGGTAATCGGTACTTGTGATGAGCTTGTCGAATCCATTCAGTATTCTGTATTCAGTAAAATTTGGTAAGCGGTAAATTTTGGTAAGTGGTAAAATTCGGTAAGTGGTAAAATTTGGTAAGCGGTAAAAATTGGTCAAAGGGTAAAAATTATTAACTGGTTTCGACAAAATCTGGTGATTATAAATAGTTGGTATGAAGGCATGGGTTATCGCAGGAATTAGCTGGTGAGTGGGTTAGTAGAGGTAAGTGAGGGTGCGGGATTTTGGATGGCCACAACGGATATGCCAGAATGTGGATTTTCGATATAAATTTGAAATTTATTGTCACATATTTATTTTTCCGGTCTCAACACATTTACTTTCAACATCTTACCACGCCTAAAACCATACCATGTTATCCGTTTAAAAAACGGTTACCAATTTCTATTGGTATTTTTGACATTTTTCCATCCATACATTCAATCTCCCTTTTCATCTGTCATCTATATTTTTTAAATACGTAATCTGCGTTCATATCAGACTGATAAATCTGAAAAAAGAATAAAGCATTATATCAGTTTGTTCACAAGAATCTATAGATCGTATCCTTCGCCTTCGCCTCAGCCTTAGCCTTAAGCTTTCATTACCTTCATCTTCCGAATGACCACGCCCAACAAGGATTTCCTTCTTCAATTATTTGCTGCCGTACTCTTGTATGCATCGGTGATTATCTACCAGGGATATCAATACGGTCAAAGTGATCAGACACAGATATTACCTGTGCTGTACGAACAGGATCATCCGGGCACATATCCGAAAGATCATTATGTGCACACTTACCTTGATAGCAAAGTAAATGAGCGAACGATCTTTCATGCAATGCTGCGGCATATGGGGTATGCCTCCCCTGCTATGGTATTTTTCTGGCATGCGCTGGCATCCATTGCATTATTGATCGCATGGATTCGCATTGCCGGATTGTACATTCGCAATAAAGCATTACAATGGACATGTCTTGGACTGCTTTTGACAATCGGATTCCACACTGCAACTGGATCGAATGAAATTTATTACAATCAATTTGTCCCCAGCCTTCCGGCAAAGGCATTTGCATCGTGGGCGATTTACTACTGGCTGAAACAAAAATATTGGCACTGGTCAATCCTGCTATTACCTGCAGTACTGTTGCAGCCATTGGTCGGCCTTCAAGTCTTTATGATCACCATTGCTTCACTGGGGATCGACTGGCTTCGCAAAAAAGAAACGAAGCAGCTTCCCATGCTTCCTATTGCGCTATACCTCATCATTACTTTACCGTGGATCGTATTATTAGCAAAAAATAATGGAGGCCAGACTGATCCGGCAAAATTTATGGATATCATCCATTTCCGATTATGGCATCATTTTTTTGGTTTTAATTTTCGATCCATCAATATCATCCTGACTTTCATTTTTTCAATTGTTTGCCTGTCATTTTATAAAGGAAAGCTTAGGTGGATGTTTGCTACGATCCTGCTCGGCATCCTGGTGTATGAAATTGGAGTTGAGTATATCCGTTCCCCCCTGATTCTGTATACGCAATGGTGGAAGACCAGTATATGGATTGAGGCATTTGCTTTTATTGCCGTGTTTTCATTCTTCGAAGAAAAATTTAATCTTGAAAAAAAATTTGTACGCTTCAACTTCCTTTTTCCTCTTTTGTTTTTGATAGCTGTCGCCGTTTATCGTCTTAGTGGCATATTCAGTGCTCTGCCAGAATATTCTGCCCCATTGTCACACAAACCCAGTGATGGTGTTGACATCAGTCAGAAAGCAAAAGGACTTACGCCCGATACGGCACTCTTTATCATTCCGTATGATCTGACATCATTCAGGTGGCATTCCCATCGCAGCAATTATATTGACTGGAAGGCAATGTTGCATAATGAGACTTTTCTATACGAATGGTATGACCGTGTCAGCGAGATCTACGGTTTTGATATGAAGGCACAGGAAGAAGGCCAAACGATTTCGGGGAATTCTTCTGCGATGCTTTCTGATCCCGGATCTGAGATTGTTGCGAGATGGAAGTCACTGGGGATAACACATGTGATCGGGTATCCGGGGAAGGGTATTGGCATGGAGCTCCTTGCCCGGAATGGGACATATGCCTTGTACCGGCTTCCGTAAGCCAGGCATTTACAATTTTGGATTTTTGATTTTTGATTTTTGATTTTTTGGGCGCTGGAGACGCCATCACGCTGTGGCGTGAGATTTTAGATTTTTGATTTTGAAGGTCAAATGAGCTAAGGGATTGCCGCACCTACGGCTACCAATATGGCGCACATATAGTGCTGATGCCTGTTTCTTTTAAATATTTAAGAAAATCTTATAAATCTAAATCCATGGGTTGGATCCCACTCGTATATAACTGTTGAATGTCAGTTTCTGAGTTCACTATTGATTTAACTAATACCTAACCAAACATTATGCGTTCAAACTACTACCCTCAACCGCGATCCATATTGGCCAGCATGTTGAGTGCATTTTTGCTGTTCGTGGCAGTCTCCGTATCTGCTTCGAGCCACAGGGAAGCACCTTTAATCGCCAATGATCCCCTGGCAGACAATACAGATTTGTATGCCTTCCGCAGCCCGGACAATCCGGAAATGATTACCATAATTGCCAACTATATCCCGGCGGAACTTCCCCACGGAGGTCCGAATTACTATTCATTTGGTAAAAACATCCGGTATGAGATTCATATTGACAATAATACAGCAACAGCAGGTGACGATATTATCTATCGGTTCACCTTTGACCAGGTTAATGAAGATCCTACCACGTTTTTCAATATTCGCTTAGGTCTTCAAAATCTGAAAACAACTTATAACATGGAGCGCAGCCGTGATGGTGGCGTATCCTTTCAGACAATCATTACAGGGGGTGTCGTACCTCCAAATAATATCGGCCCACGTTCTATTGAAAGTGGCGTTGGTTTGGGAGCACCTAACTACCGATCCCTGATGGATGGTGCTATTAAGGTTACAGGAGATGGTGAAACTGTATTCTGTGGACCTGTAGATGATCCATTCTTTGTTGATCTCGGTGGCATTTTTGATCTTGGAGATGCACCACGTCAGAATGGTCGGCCAAGAGATGGTGTTGCCAAGTATAACGTACATACCATTTCTATCCAGGTGCCGATCAGCATGCTGCAAAAAAATGGTAAGACTGGTGCACAGGCAACAAGTATCCTTGATGGCGATTATGTCATCGGTGTTTGGGCTTCTGCAAGCCGCCAAATGATCCGCACATTGAATAATAATGGCAATCATCCTGATGATTCAGGGAGTTGGGTGCAAGTCTCACGTCTTGGCATGCCATTGACTAATGAAGCAGTTATCCCGATTGGGAACAAAGATCGCTGGAATTTTGAAACTCCATACCAGGACCTGGGTAACCTTGCAGTGTATGCAAACTATTTTTACAATCCAGAACTCGCGCTGTATATGGATGACAGCCAGTTTGGTGGTGCAGTGCCTGCGTTCCGAGCTCTTCGTATCCAATCCGCTTCATTAGGCTCATATGATTTTAGAAATGGAAAGGATGGATTGTTTGGCTTAAAAGGTAATCCTGCCCTCGCCGGAACAGCGTTAGATGATGCTGCTTTTGGTACGCTTTTATTGCCTCGTGCAGGTGCTCCAAGATCAGTCGATCTGTGGCCCATATTCCATACTGGTGTGCCTAACCTTGCCCCGTATCAACTGGCTACAGGTAAAAACGGCAATCCACTTGCTGTTGGAAAACCCTTCATCAACAACTTCTTACCTAACGGTGGTGACATGTTACGATTAAATATGTCAACTCCGGCAACACCACGAAATGATCCTGCTTTCAATAGCCTTGGTCTTGTATATGCTGCTGTGCTAGGATTAACTGATCCCACATATGCTGGATCTGCAGACCTTCAATTCATTCCCAACATGGATGGATTTCCAAATGGACGCAGACTTGAAGATGACGTAACAAGAATCGAATTGCAGGCAGTCGGCGGTGTTGTTCTTGCTGCCATCGGTTTGTGGTATGATGATTATGCTCCGGGAAGCTCACAATCTCCTGTAACCAATTTGCTGCTCAATGTGATTCAATACTCAACAGGTGTTGAAGCCAATGATGCAGCTTTTACAAACCAGTTTCCTTACCTGGCAGAACCATGGAGAGGAACTGAGACAGGAGGAATTCCAGCAGAATAATTATCCATCATCCATTCTAACACAATCGAATCATAAAACATGAAAAATATATTTATACTTCTGGTCCTTCTCTTCACCGGCTTTATGCAGTCTTTACTGGCATCAAGCCACCGGGAAGCACCACTAATCTCTAATGATCCTCTTGCGGACAATACAGACCTTTATGCGTTTGTAAGTCCTGATGATCCGGGCACAGTTACCATCATTGCTGCATATGTTCCTATGCAATTGCCTCACGGCGGTCCTAACTATTATGGCTTTGGTGAAAACATCCGCTATGAAATCCATATTGATAATAATGTTGCTACGACTGGTGATGATATCATTTTCCGGTTTACGTTTAAAAAAGTACACCAGGATCCTACCACATTTTTCTACATCCGATTGGGTCAGCAGAATCACAAAACGACCTATACATTAGAAAGAAGTCAAAATGGTGGTATGACCTGGGCGACTCTGATCACTGATGGTGAAGTGCCTCCAAATAATATTGGTCCACGTTCAATCGAAAGTGGTGCGGGTCTGAATACAACTTACACTGCGTTATTTCAAAATGCAGTAAAGACAACTACAGATAATATCAAGGTATTTGCAGGTCCTACTGATGATCCGTTTTTTGTGGATTTAGGTGGTGTCTTTGATTTAGGTGATTTACCACGTCAGAATGGCGAACCTCGTGATGGTGTTGCCTGTCTAAACGTATCTACAATTGCATTAAAGATCCCAATTGAATTTTTGCAGAAAGATGGTAAAAACGAATCAGAAGCAACTTCCATTCTTGACCCTGACTTTGTCATTGGTGTATGGGCTTCCGCAAGTCGTCAAAAAGTACGCACATTAAATGCACAAGGCACAGAATCATATGATGGTGCATGGATTCAGGTATCTCGTTTAGGAATGCCTTTAACAAATGAGGCTGTTATTCCTATCGGGTCTAAAGACAAGTGGAACTCTTCAACGCCATATGAAGACCTGGCTAATATTGCTGAATTTGGTAATTTCTTTTACAATCCTGAACTGGCATTGTACATGGATGACAGCCAGTTTGGTGGTGCTGTTCCGGCATTCACTCCATTACGTATTCAATCTGCTTCTTTAGGCATGTTTGATTTCAGAAATGGAAAAGATGGATTATTTCCTTTGAAAGGAAATCCGGCTTTAGCAGGTACTGCGCTGGATGACGCAATATTTGGTACCCTGTTATTACCTGCTGCTGGTTCACCAAGATCTGTTGACTTATGGCCAATATTCCATACCGGTGCGCCTAACCTGATTCCATATCAGTTAGCTACAGGTAAAGGCGGCAATCCACTTGCAGCTGGCAAACCTTTTATACACAACTTCCTGCCTAATGGTGGTGACATGTTGCGTCTGAATATGGCTGTCCCTGCTACCCCACGTGATGATGATGATTTCAGTACGTTAGGTCTTGTATATGCTGCAGTCCTGGGTCTTACAGATCCACGATTTAACACAACTACCGATCTTGAATTTATACCTAACATGGATGGCTTCCCTAACGGAAGACGTCTTGAAGATGATGTAACGCGCATTGAACTGCAGGCTGTCTCAGGTATCGTACTTGCCGCTATCGGTTTATGGTATGATGATTATAATCCTGATACAAGCTCTTCACCTGTCACACAGGATCTGCTGGATGTACTGTCGTATGACACCAAGATCTCGCAAAATGATGTGTCGTTCAGATCGACATTTCCTTATGTGGCTTTGCCATGGTCAGGAACCAGCATCTGCTCCGGAGAACCACGTGACTATACACAACCAGAAATTCTTAATCCAAGTACAACTGGTATCACAGGATTAAATTCACCTGATGTGTTTGCGATGAATCAACCAAATCCTTTTACATCATCTACCACAATCAAGTATCACCTGAGATCTGGTGGACATGTGTCGATTAAAGTGTATGATCAGCAAGGACGTTTGGTATCTACACTTGTGAATGAAACTCAGGTAGAAGGTGATCATGAAATCAACTGGAATGCTGATAATCAGCCATCCGGGTTTTATGTAGCTGCCATTACTCTTGGTAAAACATCTACGTATACAATCAAAATGAATAAAATAAATTAATTCCATTACAGGGTGAGTCACACTCTCGTCCAAACGAGGTACGATGAGTGTGACACACCTTCTTTCACACACACACATTCAAATTTTTAAACAACCTAACATGAAAATTCTCCAAATTCTTTCTGTTATGGCTTTTGCAACATTCATGATGATGAGTTGCAATTCAACCCATAAGCAAAAAACTGTCGAACAAGATGACGCTCTACCTGAGCTGCTCATGCGTTCCCAGGTGATCGGCCCCGAAGAAGAGATGGGCTTTATACTGGACAGCTACAACAATTTGGTAGCTAAAATTAAGTCTAACCCTTCTGATGTTGACGCCCATCTTTCCCTGGCAGAATTAATGATGCAGGAAGCCCGTATATCGGGCGAACATGGTCATTATTATCCTGCAGCGCTTAAGCTAATCAATGGTGTGATGACTGACTCATTAGATGAAGCACATCGGTACAGGGCATTACTTGACAAGGCTTCGGTCCTTCTGTCCCTGCACCAATTTAAGGAAGCAAAAACAGTGGGAGAGCAGGCACTTGCTCTCAATCAACATTCTGCGGATGCCTATGGTGTTCTTGTGGATGCAAATGTTGAATTAGGAGATTACGAGAAAGCTGTAATGATGGCGGACAAAATGGTTTCCATTCGGCCTGATTTAAGATCATACAGCAGGGTATCCTATCTGAGGGAGATCTATGGGGAGGTTGATGGTGCGATTGATGCCATGAAACTTGCTGTTGCAGCGGGATATCCTGGTATGGAACAAACCGAATGGGCACGACTTACATTGGGTCATCTCTATGAGCGTTATGGATCACAGGACAGTGCCATGATGCAGTATGGGATGGCCTTGTCTGCCAGACCTAATTATCCGTTCGCTATCGCAGCTTTAGCAAATGGTTTTGAAGCTATGGGAAATAAAAAAACTGCAGACAGTCTTAATACTGTTGCATGTAACCTGATACCTGAAGTTGGATTTTATGTTGATAAAGCCACTTGGGCTTTGGATCAGGGAGATAAAGCAACGTCAGAAAAACTTGCTAATGAAATCCTTGCCATGATGGCAGAAGATGAAGCTGCCGGTCATTCGATGAGTATGGAGCTGTCAAAAGTGTATCTCCACCTTATGAATGATGATATGAAGGCTCTGGAATATGCAATGAAAGAATATTCCATTCGTCCGAATAATATTGATGTGAATCGCTTACTCGCTGAGATCTATTATCATCAGGATAATTTGGAGAAATCAAAAGAGCACCTCACTGCATCAATGCGTACCGGTTCGAAAGATCCAGCTGCTATTTGTCTTGAAGGTCTTCTAATGGCACGTACAAATCAACCTGAAGAAGGTCAAAAAATGTTGCGTCAGGTCTTTGTTGACAACCCAAACCTTGAATGCAGTTACTGTAAAGAAGCGAAATCCATCATTATATAATCTTCCTGGAGGATTCGTCATGAAAAGGATATTTCTGACCATACCATTTTTATGCATGTTTCTGACTATGAGTTGGTCGCAAACAGGCACGATCAGTGGTAAAGTATTTGACAACAATACAAATGAAGTATTACCTGGTGTACAGGTATTCATTGATGACACAGATTTCCGGACCGTTACGAATGAATCGGGTGCGTTCTCCATGTCAACTATTCCCACTGGTCTTTATACTCTGACGGTACATTTTATTGGATATGACAATCTTACAATTCCTTTAGAAGTTACTGAAGGCATTAATTCATCCGGAATGTATGCGATGGTTGCCGGCGCAGTTGAACTGGAATCAATAAACGTGACAGCAGATCCTGAACTCCAGGCACAGATCATTTCAAATGTGGATATTCAATTGCGCTCTGTAAATACATCACAGGATGTTTTGCGTTTGGTTCCGGGATTATTTCTTGCCCAGCACGCAGGCGGTGGAAAAGCAGAACAAATATTCCTGCGTGGTTTTGATATCGATCATGGAACTGACATTGCCATCACGACGGATGGTATTCCGGTTAATATGGTTTCTCATGCACATGGCCAGGGTTATGCTGATCTGCATTACCTGATTCCTGAAACTGTGGACAGGGTTCATTTTGGAAAAGGACCATACCATACACATCATGGCAATCTGGCAACTGCCGGCTATGTTGGGTTTCAAACAAGAAATGTTTTGGATGAAAACACTGTATCATTCCAGGTTGGCCAGTTTAATTCGTATCGTGGATTAGGCCTGGTAAATTTATTCAATAATCAATCTCCTACGCGTTCAAGTAATGCATACATAGCCGGCGAATATTATATCTCAGATGGATATTTTGATAGTCCACAGGAGTTTAATCGCCGCAGTTTGTTTGGAAAATACAATACGACATTGGGTAGTAAGAACTACCTCACATTTACAGCTTCTACTTTTTCAAGTAGTTGGGATGCCTCAGGACAAATACCCCAGCGGGCAATTGACAGTGGACAAATTGGATTCTTTGGTGCCATCGATGATACAGAAGGTGGACTGACATCAAGATCGAATGCGAATCTTCAAATGTACAGTACGCTGAATGGACATAGTTTCCTGAAAAACCAGGTATACTATTCCAACTACAATTTTGAGTTGTATTCCAATTTTACCTTTTTCCTGGAAGACACCATTAACGGTGATCAGATCAAACAAAAAGAAAACAGAAATCTTTTTGGATACAATGGATCTTATCAGCGCCATGACCAGTTGGGTAACATCCATATGACGTCAGAATTTGGACTACAGTGGCGAAATGATTTTTCGCACGACAATGAATTATCTCATACGGCCAAAAAAGAAACCATTATCGACAGGTTGGCCTATGGAGATATTTACGAATCGAATATGTCCGCATTTCTGCAGGAAACTTTCAGGGTGACACCAGCCCTTACTGTTAATGCGGGACTACGTTATGATCATTTTTATTTTTCCTATAAGGATCAGTTGCAAGGAACAAAAGTTACCAGTGTAGTTGACGACATCATAAGTCCGAAAGTGAATGTCTATCTGCAGGCAAATGAAAAAGTCCAGCTTTCCATGAATGTTGGTTATGGATTTCATTCAAATGACACACGCGTTGTTGTTTCACAAAATGGCCTGGAGACACTTCCTCGTGCAATGGGCATGGATGTTGGAGCTATCTGGAAAGCGGCACCCCGGATACTATTGAGTGCGAGCTTGTGGAGACTTCATCTTGATCAGGAGTTTGTCTACGTAGGTGATGCTGCTGTGGTTGAACCTAGTGGCCGCACAAAACGTATGGGAATTGAATTCTCAGGCAGATGGCAATTGACAGATTGGTTATATGCCGATGCGGATGTGAATTATACGTTAGCGCGTGCTCAGGATGAGCCTGTTGAAATGAATTACATTCCGTTAGCTCCCAGATTTACCAGTATCGGAGGATTGACCATTATGACCAAAAATAAATGGAATGGAAGTTTGCGCTACAGATACCTGGGCGACCGGCCTGCGAATGTTGATAACAGTATAATAGCGGAAGGTTACACAGTGATGGATGCAGTCATTAGTTACAGGATCAAGAAATACGAGATCGGATTAAACGTAGACAACTTGTTTGATGTCAGATGGAAGGAAGCGCAGTTCGATACGGAAAGCAGGCTGAGAGGCGAGGTTACACCGGTTTCGGAAATTCATTTTACACCGGGTACACCTTTTAACCTGAGGGCGCATGTAGCGGTTCATTTTTAAGAAAGAATTTTTCAAATAAAACAACTGTCAATACGAGCCAGATTTATATAACATATAACCAATTCACCTAAACCCTGAATGGTTATTTTCAAGTACAGTGCTTGAGTTTGTTTTGAATGTGATGGGCATGCGGAGGAGAACGCGTGCCCTGTTTTTTTTACACCTTATTATTCAACAACCTCATCGGCTTTTTTTAGCTGCAGATCACATTCGATCCGCACTTCGTCACCGACCAATACACCTCCTGCTTCCAGGGCTGCATTCCAGTTGAGTCCCCATTCTTTCCTGTTGACCTTTCCAATGACTGTAACGCCAGCTTTTTCATTTCCCCAGGGATCTTTCATGACACCGCCAAATTCCACGCCCAGCTTGATACGTTTGGTGATTCCTTTGATTGTCAGGTCTCCGTAAAGGTTATAGCTTCCATCATTATCAACTGCTTCATACGTATTGCCAGTAAATTGGATCTGGGGAAACTGTTCGGCATCCAGGAAGTCCGCACTCTTAAGATGTGCATCACGATCAGGACTTCCGGTGTTGATTGTCGCCGAATTGATCCAGAAATCAACTTCTGCACTCAGGAAATCATTTCCTGTCGTATAAATACTGGCATCATACTCTGTAAAATTTCCTTTGATGTTGGTGATCATCAGATGTTTGACTTTAAATCCCACTTCAGAGTGAGCAGGATCAACAACCCATTTTGTTTTCGTTGACATTGATAAATAGTTTTTTATAGTTTAAAGGTAATCGCAGAAAATACTAAACAGTACATTATGAGCGGTGGGTTACGACAAACCTCATCGTTGCTGCGGTAAC
This sequence comes from Saprospiraceae bacterium, assembly GCA_031426295.1. Lineage (GTDB taxonomy): Bacteria > Bacteroidota > Bacteroidia > Chitinophagales > Saprospiraceae > Opimibacter. Next base: position 2,796 of record JANPKZ010000257.1, on the reverse strand, counting down.
TGGTTTCTGATGGGCCGGGTACATTTTGATCGTATAAAGTCCATCTTCCAGCCTCATGGTATTGATAGACGATTTGCCACCAGGCAGAAATCCATTTAAACAATGGCGGCCCGTGATGTCAATGATCTGGAATTGTAGTTCTCCCAAAGCTGCCGGGATATCAAGCATGAGTTCGTTATTGACTGGATTTGGATACAGGAGGATGCCCAATTCTGCACCCGGAATTGTTGTAACGGAAGTTGTACTATCTACAATCTCAAAATCAACGATCGCAAAATTACATGTATTCAACGGGAGGCAATCTGTCATGCATCCTGATACAGCAACTGCATAATTACCTGGCAGAGTATAGGTATGCGTTGTGCTACCTTCTGTTGTAGCAATTTCACCATCCGCAAAGTCCCATGTGAACTCATCAGCATTATCATTTGTGACTATAAAATCTACAGTCACAGATCCGGAATCGTCGAGGTAATAAATATTCTCGCTGGCATCAACACTCCATGTTGGGGTCAGGCAAGTAGCTTCATAAATATATTCTACTACGTTAATGATCTCTATAGAATCATTTATGATACCCGTTGCTATAAGAACGGGAAGCTTGTACATGGTATCAAGCCACATGTACTCAACTTGTCTAAAATCAACAGGGATAGTAATTGAGTCTGAAAATAATGTGTCCTGGTGATGAATTTCCGACCTCACCCGAATGACATTTGTGAATGTATCGTATGGTGTCATGACTGTTCCCCATGCATCCACGGTGGTGATGCGCGACTGAGTGGATGAATACTGAATGTTCATCCCTGTAGCTGCCAGGTCGAGTCCCCATTTTATACGCGAATTCCAATTATCCTCATACTCAACAGGAAACAGGAGAATCGTATCCGGGCTTTCATATACAATAACAGCTGACGTGGGCGTTCCCTCGAAGTCCACAGTAAATCCGAAGAAGTTTTCTAATAAACGTGTATTTGATTTTTCCTGAAAACGCTTAAGATCTTTCAGTGAAAGGCCAAGTAGTGATAAAGAGTCGTTTAACAACAAAGCCTGGTCTGTATTATTCCAAATACTAAAACACTCCAAAGGTGAGATCCCACTAAAACCACAAATGGCGAGGAAGGTAAACTGATCGAAAGCTGAAGAAGGGGTCACAATTTGGTTGGCATGTGTATTAAGATCTGTGAATTCACCCAGATCCCAGGTGAGAGCTGGACCAGTCTCTGTTAGATCCGCAACAGGCAATACACCCGCAATACGATTGTATAAGTAGATGGTACCTGGTCCACCATAGTGTTTTGACTGATACGATTGCTGAGCAAGTACGTTTGCAGTACTGTATATCGTAGCAAATAAAAGTGTTAAGAGAAGTATCCGATTCATACCCAAAAATAACCCAAAACCCGATACTTCTGTTTACGGCTCACAATTAGCCAGCAGGTTGTTGATCTGGGTATGATCCACCCAGTCTTTACCGCTGGTGTGCTCTTTATACTGGTTGATGTACTCTACTACTTTTTTACAATCATCCTTGAGCTTATACGCAAAGGCCATATTCCAAATGGCTTTTGTGGCATTCGGTTTATGGGACAATGCCTTGAGGTTATACATGATGACAGTATCCAGTTGCGCGGGATTTTTGTTTACTAACATCCAGTGACTGGTACCGAGGTCCTCATAATATGCATACAGATTTTTCATGCCGGCAGTATCCAGGGCATGCAGACGCTGAATTGCTCCGTGTATGTCCTCTTTTGATACTGTACCACAGGTTGGGTTATACACTTTACTTCGGACTTTCAGGTAGTCGCTTTTTTGAGATATTGCCACCATGGATGATGATAGAGATATGACTAGCAACAGTAGAGTTTCCATACTTTTTAAAGATACGTGGAAAACATCAAAGAATTAAAAGGCAGAATATTTGGATTACTTTTTAACGCTTCCTATTTTAAAAGAATAAAAACCTTCAGGTGCTACAACTGGCATTGTCTGGCTTTTACCGGAAATGCTGGTTGCCTCAACATAATATTGAATCGTAACACCCTGATTGTTTTCCGGGATCATGGCTTTGAAATGATCATCGAGTTTTGTTTTCAGCAATGGACTTTTTTTCCATTCTGTATCCGTTGATTTTTTCCACAAGAGGTTGATTTGGTCAGGCTGAAAACCTCTGCCACTATAATCTTTGATGATTACATCGATCGTGTATTTCTTTTCATAATCTACCATTTGTGCCAGGCGGTTGACACTCAGATAGATCATCTCCGGATCCCAGATGGCTCGGGTACGGCAATGCAAGGCATCTGTGCCTCTCCAGCCATAGGTTTTGTAATGATCCCTGCAAGCCTGATCAAGAACTTTTTCTGATGCGATATTAAATTTAAATCCTTTAACAGTATAGCCGGGCATCGCATCTCTCCATTGCTGCATAGCCTTTTCATCCTGCGGGATATTGAATAAGGGTACGTAGATCACTTTGTTGAGGATCAGTGAATTCGAATACGCTGCCAGTTCATCACCAACATACCGATCAGTATCCAGTCGTAATATTTCGTACGGGCGGCCATAGGCGTTTTTGATAAATTTCAGTTCGTTGTTAATGATCCCTTCGTATTGTTCGTAGAGTGGATGATCTGCCGGAGGACGCATGACGAGCAATCGTTCTTCATCCAGCATCTTCATAAAACAATCAATGTGCTGAATTCCCTCGAGTTCGAAATTGGAAATGATGTTGTAATGTTTTAAACCTAACATTTGGTGCACGTCCGTAAAAAACTTTTCATCTGATACACC
>JANPKZ010000256.1:0-16024 GCA_031426295.1 Saprospiraceae bacterium | reverse complement strand
CGGCAGTCTTTGCATCTATGAGATAGGAAGCAAATAATTTTCCACCACCTGAACCAGCACTTAGTACATTCTCGGTTTCAGGAATAACATCCTTCCAGTTTTCTTTTCCGGGTTTTGACAGATCAATGGCAAAAACCCTGTAGTTGGGTGCGTCGATATTGGTTGAAAATAAAAAACGTGAGCCCTGATTGTCTACATAGTTGATCTCAGTAAAATAATCATCACTGATCTGAACCAATGGACTGTTGGGCTTTGTAAGGTCCTTTACATACAACTTGTTACCGCTTGTGTTTTCAGCAGCCGAGATGATCAGGTATTTCTGATCTTCAGTGACACCACCACCAATGTACCTGTTAGGTTGTGCAGGTCCACCGAAGACAAGAACATCTGTTGACTGTGGTGTATTCAGTTTATGATAATACAATTTGTGGTGTTGTGTTTTGCCGGACAGCTGGCTGCCATCTTTTGGATTGTCATAACTGCTGTAATAAAAACCTTCATTGCCATACCATGACAGGCCGCTGAATTTGACATTCATAAGAGTGTCTTCGATTACGGTTTTTTTGATCGCATCCATCACGATAACTTTACGCCAGTCAGATCCGCCTTCTGTCACCTGGTGTGCAGAGAGTGTTCCATCCTCCGTAAAAGAGATGCCACTCAAACCGATCGTACCATCACTTGAGAAAGAATTTGGATCGAGATACAATTCGGGTTCTGCATCTTTCTGATCTTTTGGACGACGATACAGGATGCTGTGATTTTGCAGACCCGTGTTTTTATAAAAATATTCAAACTGACCTTCGCGGAAAGGTGCTGAAATACGCTCATAGTTGATTAATGATTCGAGACGTTTTTTCAGGTCAGCCCGCCATGCGATTTTATCGAGATATCCGAATGTCACTTTATTCTGAGCTTCCACCCATGCACCAGTGGCGGCGGATGTATCATCTTCCAGCCAGCGATAGGGATCCGCCACCTGGATGCCGTGATATGTATCTACATGGTCGGATTTCTCAGTCACAGGATATTGCATTTTTTCAGTGGTGGTTACAGTGGTTTTTTTGCAGGCCAGCATGCCGATCATGGATACAAGCCCAAAAAGAAAAACTAACTTCATAAATGATATTTTTTGAAAAAAGATGAATGGGTAGGTTGAAAAAGTCGCACAAAATAAGCAGAAGACACAAAGTGCCTGATTTTATTCGATAAACAACTCTATCAGACATCTTAACAGATCGTCTAAACACAATTTCCCAAACAAATAGTTCTTATCATACTTTCACCGGTACACATACAGGCAACTGCGCTTAAAACACAAAGGGGAAAACGCTCTTTGGTTGCAGTGTTTGTGGTACTCATGGTGATGATCACCATGCGGTTTATGTATCTGCCAGACACTGCACCCGTCAGGCCGCAAGTAATTACGTGGGATGCGTTGGGATATTATCTGATTCTGCCAGCTACCATCATATACCAGGATGTAAAAAAAATGGAATGGCTGGAACCTATTGTTGAAAAATATCAGTCAACCGGCTCCATTTACCAGGTCAATTCCATACCTAATGGAAACCGCGTTATGAAGTACCTGATAGGTGTTTCCATATTGTACTCGCCATTCTTTATCGTGGGACATTTAGCAGCGGGATTGATGAATTATCCGCAGGATGGATTCTCATCGCCGTACCAAGTCGCTGTTTGTGTTGCTGCACTCTGTTATGCCTTTATGGGTTTGATGTTATTACGCAGGATCCTGCTCTCATATTTCAATGACCAGATAACCATGATTACTTTATTGTTGGTAGGTCTGGCGACTAACTATTCACAATATGTATCCGTAGATACTGGCATGAGCCATGGCTATATTTTTATGCTATACACTTTACTGATTTGGCTTACCATACGATGGCATGAAAGACCGGCAATACGAACTGCTTTTGGAATTGGGATTGTAATCGGACTTGGAGTAATATCAAGACCGACAGAGCTTGTCATGTTGTTCATTCCACTCCTGTATGCCACACATTCTGCCGTTTCCCGAAAAGGGAAATGGAACCTGGTGAAAGCAAATATTTATCATGTTGCATATGCAATAGCTGGTGGAATATTCGGAATACTCCCTCAAATTTTATACTGGAAATATGTGACTGGCAACTTTATCTATGATGTCGGTTCGAAATGGAATTTCCTGGATCCGCATTGGCGTGTGTTGTTCGGCTGGGAAAAAGGCTGGTTTATTTATACGCCAGTAACGATCCTCATGGTGATTGGGTTATGGTTTATGCGAAAACTTCCCTTGTACAGGTCAGTGCTTATCTTTTTTATTCTTAACACATGGATTGTGATCGCATGGAGTGACTGGCAGTATGGGGCATCCTATTCAAGCCGGGCGCTAATACAGAGTTATGCAATCATGTCGATCCCTCTGGCAGCATTTTTTCAAAGCCAGCTCAATGCAAGATGGAAATATGGACTTTATCTTCTTACTGCCTTCCTGATATTTCTGAACCTGTTTCAAATATGGCAGTACAACAATAGCATTATCCATTACCAGGACATGAACAGAAGATATTATAGTGCCATTTTTTTAAATCCCGATCCAACACCTTTGGAGATGTCACTGTTGGATACAGATGAAGTCTTGCGGAATGAAGAAGATTTTCTAAATATCCATAAATGGATGTCAAGCGGGGAATATGCTATACATGCAGGTATAAAGGATTCTGTAATAATATATACTGCCGTATTACAAGATGTTGATGGATATAATGTGAGTGAAGCTTCGTGGATCCATATTGAGGCCAAAGTGAAATCTGCCTGGGGTGCATTTGATTCAAAGCTTACCACCCAAATTATTGATGATGGTTCTATAAAGCAGCGATCAGTGAGATTGCAAAACGGAATTAGTATTGTGAATGAATGGAACCAAATTGAATATTATTTTAAAATTCCTGGAGATTCTGCCGACGGAAGGTTACTTATTTGGGCAGAGACAAGATCAAATCAGGACATACGAATTAAAGATGTCCAGGTTACATTTCTGAAATAAGAACAGATATTATAATACTCTTCCAATGATCACTATTTTTAGATGCTAAGATTTTTCTAAACCAATGCCATGGACAAAATTCGCTGGGGTATACTTTCCACTGCACATATCAACCGCAGGATCATTCCCGCTATCCGAATGTCAGCTCGGGGGGAATTGACAACAGTTGCCAGCCGCAGTAGCGAAAAAGTAAATGCATATGCAGCCCAATGGGAAATACCTGTTGCATATGACAGTTATGAAAAAATGCTGGCCGATCCCACGATTGATGTGATCTATATTTCATTACCCAATCACATGCATACAGAATGGATCCTGCGATCCATGGAAGCCGGAAAACATGTGCTTTGTGAAAAACCCATGTGCCTCAGTCTCGAAGATCTCGATATCGTTACGGAATATTCAAACCGAAGCGGAAAAATATTGATGGAAGCTGTAATGCATATCTATCATCCACAAACCGAATTGTGGAAATCGATTATTCGCGACGGACGTATTGGTGATGTACATAATGTGCGTGGCGCATTCACGTTTACTTTTGACCGTGCATCTGATAATTATCGCTGGAATGCAGACAGTGGTGGCGGTGCACTTTGGGATGTTGGAGTGTATCCCATCAGCCTGTATCAATATCTCCTGGATGATGTGCCTGCATCAGGTTTGTGTACGATGTATGAAGAAAACGGAATTGACCTATCTACCAGTGCGTTGCTACAATATCATGGCGGGATCACAGGAATGTTTTTTGTGAGCTTCCGTTCTGTGTATTCTACCACAACGGTAATTCATGGAAGCACGGCACAACTTCATATCAGCCACCCATATAATAATGCTGACTTATGCCAGGCGTATATCCAGCATAGTGATCATATCGAAAATCTCAATGTGCCGCGTGAATATTTGTATTGCGGAGAAGTGGAAGCCATGCATGATGCCATAACTGGTGTACGACTCCCGAAATTTTCATTGGAAGATTCACGCAACGTCCTTGCCACGCAACTCAACCTGCGCACACATAAACTTTAACCCGATACATTTTTGTTCGGGCGGGTTGCCATGCCAAAAATACTGCCGCAAATACCTCCAATGATGTGTGCAAATTGCGAGATCTGATCGTTTTGCAACGTCTGAATAACTTCTTTCCCGATAAATAATAATGCAATCAGGATAAATGTGATTGGAATTTCTCCACTCTTCGTGTTGGTAAAACTTACCAGAAGAATGAGCATGAATACGATGCCGCTGGCACCCATTAGCCCTGTGTGAAAAAAGAGGATGTTCAGGAAACCTGTGATCAATGCAGTGACTATAATCATGAATAAGGTGCGGCGATCACCATATTTTTCCTCAATGATGGGGCCCACCAACAGGATAAAAGTGAGATTACCAATGAGATGCTCGATACTGGCATGTCCAATGACGTGGGTGAATAATGTAAGTAAGGTAACCGGGTTTGCGAAGCTAATATGCCCTAACGTGAAATAAGGCATCAGGCTGCCCAATAGCAATTTATCCAGGAAGTATACACCCACGCAGATCAGGGAAAATGTGAGGATGACAGGAGCGTTGAATTTCAGTTTCATGTTATAAACTAATAGTTAAAAACTAAAAGATAAAAGTTAAAAGTTAATCGACACAAGATATAAGATAGAAGGATTCGGATACAGACAAACATTTCAAAATCCTCTCAACTAGGTGCAATGTGGTTAAATAACTGTTAATAGAAAATGGTGGCGTATGCATTTCCGTTTAGTACTGCATCTAAGCTTCATATCCGGAAGGAAAATATTCACATACCCATTACTCGCTTCCGGAACTCTATTCGCTAACCGTTTTTAAAAACCATTTGTCATGAACACAATGTTTCTGACTGTCCTTGCTATTGCCGGAAGTCTGTTTTTCATTTCCCAACCTTACAGTAAGTCTGTTGTACCTCAACCAGAATCCGTTGAATTCCCGGATTCTGCAAGAACCACTGAACCAATAGACGTTACCCATAATCCTGCTAAAAAAAGTGCGTGGGAAGAAAGCGCGATTGAATGGCTGATCAAAGCGCAATCTCCCAATGGTGGCTGGGGCGCGGACTCTCATGCATACCAAAATGTGCAGGATCCGCACCAGGTGCAAACCGATCCCGCTACCACTGCGTTTGCAGCCAAGGCTTTACTTAAAGCAGGCGGACCCCTGAAGACAAATCCATACAAAGAACAAATCCTGAAAGGTCTTAATCGTATCCTGAAAGACATCGATACCCGCCCTAATAATGGTCGCATTACATCTCTTGATGGCACGCAGCCACAGATCAAGTTGGGTGTCAATATTGATGCATCGATGGCGCTTCAATTTATATCAGACATACGCGAACAACTGGAGGATAAAGAATTAGAAACCAAGGTGGATAAAGCCGCTGAAATTTGTATCGAACTCATCCAGGGAAGCCAGAATGCCAATGGTGGATGGGCTGGTGGTGGATGGGCTCCAGTATTGCAATCGGCTATGGCCAATAATGCCCTGGAACGTGCACAAGGATTGTATGATGTTGATATAAAAGCCATCGAAAACTCCCGCAAATACCAGGCTGATAATATGTCCGGTGATGATGTGCGATCTGAAGATGCTGCTGGTGTTCCTTTGTATGCAGCCGCCAGTGCACAACGTGCCACTTCAACAGAAGCGCGTGAAGCAGAAACTTATTTTGAACCCGGAACTGCATCGGATTTTTCAAGTGGTAAAATGAAAGAAGAAGAAATCAGCAAGGTCCTTGAATCAAAAGGAATGGATAAAAGTAAAGCAGATCGTCTCGCCAATTCGTATGCGGTTAACTATACGTCCAGCAAAGTCTTACAGAGCGATGAGATCTGGGAAGGATTTGGGAACAATGGTGGAGAAGAATATCTTTCATATATGCTCACGAGTGAATCGCTGGCACAACAGGGAAAAGAAGACTGGTTGAAATGGCGCCAGGGTATCGATCCAAAATTTAAACAATCACAAAATCCGAATGGCAGCTGGAGTGGGCATCATTGTATCACGAGTCCGGTGTTTTGTACGGCGGCGATATTGCAGGCGATGAATGCGATGTAAGAACCTTCCAGCCAAACCGAATTTGGCTGACACACGAACGTAGGCACAGCCTACGCTCAACATTTCGAACGTAGGCAAAGCCTACACTCAACATTTGGAACGTAGGTAAAGCCTAAGCTAAACAAGAGATTCATTTTCAAACGACGAACTGAATGAGAAGTAATTATTTGTTGCTAATCATAATAGTTACTTCCGGAATACTTAGTTGTAAGGAAAAGGAAGCGACGATTAATGCAGCACTTGCGCATTCAGAACAGTGGTTGTGGTCGCAACAATCTGCAGACGGAGGATGGCATAGCGGGACGCATGCTGTCCTTCGTGATGGCAGGGTGCTGACTCCCTATATATTGTACCATCTCGTGGAGGGGAAAGAGAGTTTGTATCACGAGACGTCGTCGATCAAAAAAGCTATTGCATTTATTTCGAAAGAAATGCGATTGGCACTATCAGCAGATAGTTCAACATTGACTGATTATCCGAATTACAGTGCGGCGTATGCACTGAAGATCCTGCAGTATTTTGATGCGGATACATCGTTACAAAAAATCATTGCAAAATATTTACTTGAACAGCAATTTCTTGAACATCGTGGGTTTTCACCGGATAGTCTCGTGTATGGTGGATGGGGATATGGTGAAGCAGATCTTTCAAACGGAACGTATGGGCATGTCGACATATCACATACACGCAGAATATCAGAAGCTTTGATCGATGGAAAATATCTCGATGAAAAAAGAAAAAGGGCTGTTCAGTTTTTTCTTTCAGGTGTGCAACGATCTCAGGATGATCCCCGACGATATGAAGGTTGCATAACACGTGATTCAATTCCGTATGATGGAGGATTTGTTTCTTCGGTTGTCACTTTAGCTACTAATAAATCACAGCCTGTTGAAATCCCAGGTGGAGGAATTCACTATCCCAGTTATGCGACGGCAACCTGCGATGGATTTTTATGCATGGAGGCGTTGGGCATGCAGAATACACAACCCTATATTGACGCAAAAACATGGCTTGTCAAACATCAGGATGTAGGTACAATTGAAGGTTTGTCAAAAGATGATCCTGAGCAATGGGCGGAGATCATGCATTATTATCATTTGGCTGTGCGGGCAGAAGCGATGAGCATCATAGAACCTCATGGAATATGGAAAAAACAGATGGTTAACATATTGCTCAAGGAGCAGCAACCGAAAGGATTTTTTATCAATCCGATAGGGGGAGTGAATAAAGAAGATGATCCTTTAATGGCTACGATCTTTTGTGTGGAGGCGATGAAAAAGTTAGGCGAAGGCTAAGGCTGAGGCTAAGGGATCAACCCCACCAAACCATGCAACCCCTGCCATCCATGCAAAATCCGTCAGGCAGTAAACCATTCGGTCGATAAAATGCGTTATCAAACCACCTCATGGGGTACATTTGAGGCCCATTCAATACGATATGAAGAAAAGCATCATTTATAGTCTTGCCATTATTATAGCATTTGGGTTGGGGATCGCTGCGACCACGGCAGCCAATAAAAACAGGTATTTCGATATTTCCAAAAACCTGGAGATCTTCAGCAATCTCTATAAAGAGCTCAATTCCAACTATGTAGATGAGATTGATCCCAATCAGATCATGAAGGTCGGGATTGATGCCATGCTGGCGACCCTTGACCCATTCACCAATTATTTCTCAGAATCGCAGATTGAGGGTTTCCGTTTCCGCAATGAGGAAGGTGAGGCTTCATCTGGTCTGAAGGTTAAAAAGATCGGTGATGATCTTGTGATTACGGGGATTATCGAAGATTCACCCGCGCATGTCGCAGGCCTGAAGGTCGGTGATGAGATCAAGGCTGTGAATGGCGAATCGACCGAAAAACGCAGTGCTGAAGATGTGATGGATATAATCAGTGGTTTGCCAGGCAGTGAAATGTCCCTCGATATTATTCGTCCGGGCACTACAGATATCCAGAATAAAACCATAACACGTGGTGGCATGGATGGAAAGAATGTCCCATACTCGGGTATGGTAGAGGATGGGATTGGATATATTTCTTTAACAACCTTTACGCGTGATGCTGGTCGCAATGTGGCTGATGCATTACGTGATCTCAAAACGGAATCTCCGGATTTGAAAGGTGTCATCCTGGACCTGAGAGGAAATGGCGGTGGTTTGTTACGCGAAGCAATTAATGTGTGCAATGTGTTTATTCCTGCGAATGAAACTGTCGTTACAACCCGTAGTAAAGTTGTGGAAGCAGACCAGGAATTCAAGACACGTAATGAAGTAGTTGATCAGAATATTCAACTTGTCGTTTTGATCGATCAGAATTCCGCATCCGCTTCAGAGATTGTATCCGGTGTGATGCAGGATCTTGATAGAGGTGTACTGATCGGGCAGTTGTCTTATGGAAAAGGCCTGGTGCAAAACACATTTGATATTGGATACAATGCAAAAATTAAATTGACGACTTCTAAATATTATATCCCCAGCGGACGATGTATTCAATCTGTAGAATATAAGAATGGTGAACGTGTGCATATCCCGGATGATAAGCGTGCGAAATTCAAAACGCGTGCAGGACGTACAGTATTAGACGGTGGTGGCGTACAGCCTGATATCCCGATGACCGGAGAAGATCGTCCATTGATTGTACAGAAACTGGTAGACCAGGATGTCATCTTTAATTATGTCACCAGGTACTGCACAGGCCGTGACAGTATCGGCACGGTGGAGACATTTCATTACACAGATTTTCCTTCCTTCCTGAATTACATCGGTGAAAATCAATTTACGTTCGAAACGAAAACGGATGAGCTGATTAAAAATCTGCGGGATGTTGCAAAAGAAGAAGCCTATTCAAAAGAAGTGTCGGGCGAAGTGGATGCGTTAAAAGCGATTGTTGAAAAAGAGAAATCTGCTCAGGTAAAGCTTCATGAAAAACCGATCCTGAAGGAAATCGAGCGTGAGATCCTGACCCGATATTATTTTGAAACAGGACTCGTGCGTCATCAACTGAAGAATGATCCTGAGTTGGCGGAAGCCATTGCTGTTTTGAAATCACCGACGCGCTACGACCAGATCCTGGCAGGGAAATAGGAACGGTGTTTATAAAACGGATTTCGTAGAAAACCGGCATCTTAATGTTGATGGGTATCCTGAAGGGTGATCGTATATCCTGCGATATAGGATTTCAGATCCTGACCAATAGTCTTTGCTACATTTTAACCTTCGATTCAAACCTATTCCCGGGAAAACAAGTTATGTTAGCTGCATAGATTTCATTCGTGCTAATATGTATATTCTTCATATAGAGACTTCCACAAAGATTTGTTCGGTTGCGGTGAGTGAAAATGATCGTTTGCTGGAGGTGGTGGACATGCCCGAGGGAATGAATCATACAGCACTTCTCGTCCCGGCAATTGATACGATACTCAAATCCTGCCAGCTGATACCCGGGGATCTTGGTGCCATTGCAGTGAGTTCCGGACCCGGTTCATATACAGGATTAAGAGTGGGCAGCTCGACTGCCAAAGCGATGGCGTATAGTCTTAAGATCCCAATTATTCCGGTTCCTACCCTATTGGCCCTGGCCAGTGCAGGATTCATTAACCATCCTGATGCTTCGGCAGCCATTCCCATGTTGGATGCCCGTCGCAATGAAGTATTTATGGCGATGTATGGGCCGGACCTTACAGAGTTGATCCCTGCTTCTTCCTTTATCCTGGAGGATCAGCTAATACGTGATGTGGTCGGGAACTATCAAAAAGTACTGGCGATTGGGGATGGTGCGTTAAAACTAAAACAGCCCATGGAAGCGTATCTAACTATAGATACGTCCATTCAGGCTTCTGCCAAACATCTTGTAGGTCCAGCTTATGCCCGCTATATAGCAGGGATAACGGGTGATCCTATGCATTTTGTACCCTTTTACCTCAAGCCACCTAATATTACCTCTCCTGGCAAAGTGGTGTGAACAGGATGAATTCATCTGATTGACAAGGCGGGAAGTTCAACTTAAATATGGTAACGTGTACGTATATAAACCAATTATTTGGCATATAACACTATAAATCAATATTTTATGTATAGTCTATAAAAACATGGAACGATTTGTGCAATATCCATGACGAATCCGAATAATCTCGCTCATGATGAAAAAGAAGACTGAAATTGTAAGTTTGAGAAAAGGGACCAGCGAAATAGAATTGAATTACGCTGATCTCCGAAAAGCTGTACTCGTGCTCCGTGCCGTCAATCACAAATTAAGACAACGTGTGATTGATCTGCTCGAAGAGCATGCTACGATGACTGTGACTGATATCTATATCAAGCTGCGTCTCGAGCAATCCGTGGCCTCACAGCACCTGGCGATCCTGCGACGAGCGGGAGTCGTCCTGACAGAGCGCCAGGGAAAATTTATTTACTATTCTCTTGATAAGGATCGGTTAAATCAGATCTCGAAGCTTGTAGAAGAGCTTGCTGGCTAAATCTTTACTTTAAGCAGACATTTTAAGGCGCTGATAATGTGAAGATTAAAAAATAATTATACCCCCCAATTTTTTACATTTCCTTAATAATCAGGCATTTAGTCCTCCTTGGTTGATAGCCAGTGGATTACAAATGAATTTATTTTGTAATGCCACTTGCTCAGGTCAAATCTTATATGCAAATTTGACGTAAGGTTTAACTCAAAATAAGGAAATGTATGAAAAGGACTAAGGTCACCTTTCAGCAGGAGAAGCTACAGGTGTCTACAGAACTTATGCGAGCCCTGGCTCACCCTCTCAGGCTGAAGATTCTGGAATTTTTGGATCAAAACAAAAACATCCAGGTCAATCAGATTTACAACACTCTCAAGATCGAGCAATCCATTGCTTCCCAGCATCTTCGAATACTGAAGAACGCTGGTGTACTGGTAGCAGATAAGGACGGAAAGTATATGCACTATACGATCGACTACCAGAGAGTAAGCAATGCTGTCAAAGCTATCAACCGTTTTATGGGAAAATAGATACACGATCAGCCGACTATTACCAGACAATTACCCATCCCAATTACTTTTTTCTTTCTATTCCGGATCCGTCTCAATCATCCCCCGCATCCAATCTTCATATCCGGAATCCACACACATACCATACTTGCACACGAGCAAGAGCATGATCAAAGCAGGATTGCTAGTGTGATTATTTAGGTTCTTTACTTTCTATGGAAAGTGAGGAAGAGATCCCGTTATCCAGTGAAGTGTCACGATTCACATTTGTGCCTTCAGCGGGTTTCGATTTAAATATCCGTCTGTGAAACAACAGCAGGGTGAATACGCCTGTCGAAATGGCTGCATCGGATATATTAAAGACCGGTCTGAAAAACTGGAACCGCTGGCCGCCCCAGATGGGAAAGTTTTGCGGAAAACTCGTGTCGATCAACGGGAAGTACAACATATCTACCACCTTTCCATAGAGAAAGGGTGCATAGCCTCCACCTTCCGGGAACATGGTAGCTAATCCCCCATGATAGGGTGTGGCTGAAAAAATCAATCCATAAAATGCACTGTCCAGGATGTTCCCTAAAGCACCTGCAAGAATCAGTGAAAAGGAAAGGATCACACCGAAGGTTTCCTTAGCCTTGACGAGGGTGTGGATGATATACATCAGGAAACCCACAGCCACTAATCTGAACAGGCTTAATGCCAGTTTCCCCAGATTACCTCCAAGAGAAAGACCAAAGGCCATGCCTTCATTTTCTACAAAATGGATACGTGCCCACGATAATCCGAGGATCCCAAATTCCTGCCCATATTCCATATGTGTCTTCACCCAGATCTTGAGGACCTGGTCAATCAGCAATACAACAAATACGATCAGCAACACTGTGCCTGTACGCTTCGACATGGAAATGGCTTAAAACAAAATCAGGTTTTCTGCAATCCTGCTATTCCGAAAGGGCAGGTGTGATAACAGAAAACCTGATCTATGCTGAAAAATTAATTTAATTCTGCGCCTGCTTGGCTTCAATCGAAAGCGTTGCATGGGGCACGGCACGAAGTCTTTCTTTAGAGATCAGCTTTCCTGTTTCTCGGCAGATACCATATACCTTGTTCTTGATCCGGATCTTCGCATTTTCAAGATGCTGAATGAGTTTTTGCTGACGGGACGCCATCGAACTTACTCTTTCACTTTCCAGCGTACTCAAACCATCATCCAGACCTTTGATCTTATTGTCCGGATTTTCGGCCATGTCCTCCAGCTGCTTCAGATAAAATTCAAGTTGTTCGCGCGCGACAATTAGCTTATTGTCAATCAGCAAATCAAACTCCTCTAACTCTTTGTCACTGTAGCGGGTTTTCTGTGGTTCTTCTGCAGAGGCGGTAGCCACTGTAGGCTTGTAGTCTTTTTTTTCTGACATCTTTTCTAACGATTTCCCTGGGTGTAGATTATTGGGTTTAGTGGATGTTTCTTTTTCTTTCGGCTGCACTTTTGGTTTTTCTTCAGCAGGCCTGGAGCTTACAGAAGGCTCAGCTGCCTTATCGGATTTTTTAGATCCGGTGGCAGGAGAAACCGT
This sequence comes from Saprospiraceae bacterium, assembly GCA_031426295.1. Taxonomy (GTDB): domain Bacteria; phylum Bacteroidota; class Bacteroidia; order Chitinophagales; family Saprospiraceae; genus Opimibacter. The sequence goes on along the minus strand of JANPKZ010000256.1, from coordinate 3,348 downwards.
AACAGCAGGTTTTGTTGGAAGTTGTATTTTTTCAACAGCCACTTCTTTCGGTGTTGTCCCTGAAGAGATGGGCGCTTTTGGTGTTGGTTTTTGAGTAGCCTGTGGCGCTGGCTTTGCAGCAACTGCAGGGGCTACATTTTTCTTAACCTGTTCTTTTTGTGCCGGCTTCACGGATTTGGAAGCTGTCGTATTCTTTGCAGAATCAACCTTTGGAGTTGTTTTTATTAACGACGGTGCAACAGGTTTTGAAGTTTCTTTAGGAGCTGGTTTCACAGCTGCTTTCACGGGTTGACCTTTGGCAGGAGCTGTCTTGCTCCTCGCAGCAACAGGTTGAACTTTCACCGGGCTTGGTTTGGCCTTAGGAGTAGCTTTTACCGGTTGTGGTTTAGCTTTTGTGGCTGCGGGTTTAGATTTTGCTGCTACTGGCTTCGCCTTTGGGGCAGCAACTTTGGATTTAGTTGCTGTGGGTTTCGCTTTCACCGCTACTGTTTTTGATTTTGCCTGGGGTGTCGCTTTTTTGGCTGCTGGCTTGGGTGCCGGTTTTGCGGCTACTTTTCCTTTTACAGGTGCGACTTTTTTGCCTTTAGATGCCGGCGAGGTTTTCGAAGCTGGTTTGGCTTTCGTGGCAGGTTTAGATTTTGCAGACGTACCAGCAGCTGGTTTTTTTACGGCAGAAGTTTTCGAAGGTTTTCCCTTCGTCCCGGTGGCTTTGCTTGATTTAAGATTCTTTTGAGTGGCCATAACCCCCCTGTTTTTTAAGAATGAAATGAAATGGACAAAAAAATGTCAATAATCAGGTTCTTGATACGTCTGAAAAATGTTCTTAAAATCGCCGCAAATTTAAGAGAATTGTGCTGATATCACCTATCAGGATCTGAAACAGGGCGTATTTGGAGTGTAATAATCAAAATAGATCTTATTTAGTTCAGTATCAGGTACATGGGCGGTCATTCTTACATCGCATTTCTGCTGACTAATTGATTTTAAGTTATTTATAAATATACATTTATGATAATTATAAATAGATGGTTTAGAAACACTTAAATTATTGCCACCGTAAAAATAAGAGAGAAAAGTATTAACCGATCTTCAATTTAAAGTTAACAGCCTTATTATCAGGACATTCCCAGAGCCTCAATTGATATCTTTGCACGAGCATTCGCTATGAAACAATCTCTACACAACAGGGTCAACCGGAAAGAATTACGGGAACGGATCCAGACAGAGCCAGTCCAGAGGACAACGCTTTCCTTTTATGCATATGCGCTGATCCCAGATACGGAGGACTTTAGAAACAATTTGTATAGATCGCTGATTGGATTGGAAGTGCTCGGTCGAATCTATGTAGCCCATGAGGGGATCAATGCTCAGATATCGGTCCCTTCCGGCAACCTCGAATCCCTGAAATCCTATCTTGACACCATTTCCTTCCTAAGTGACATCCGGCTCAATCTCGCTGTTGAGGATGATGGCAAATCGTTTTTTACCCTCGCCGTTAAAGTGCGGGACAAGATTGTGGCAGATGGTCTGGATGATTCCTCTTTTGATGTCCGTGATTCAGGTACGCATCTCAATGCAGAAGCATTTAACGTGCTTACCGGGCAACCTGATACGATTGTCGTGGATATGCGAAACCATTACGAGAGTGAGGTTGGCTTTTTTGAAAATGCCATTTTGCCGCCGATGGAAACCTTTCGGGAAGGGCTACCGATGGTAGCGGATATGCTGGCCCACGAAAAGGAAAAACACATTGTGATGTATTGTACTGGTGGTATCCGGTGTGAAAAGGCATCTGCCTATCTGAAATACCGAGGTTTTCAACATGTATATCAACTTGATGGTGGAATTATTGAATATGCGCGACAGGTAAGCCGGGCAGGTTTGACAAATAAGTTTGTCGGCAAAAATTTTGTTTTTGATGAACGTCTTGGCGAACGTATTTCTGAAGATGTAGTGGCTTCCTGTCATCTGTGCGGCATGCCCTGTGATGATCATACCAATTGTGCGAATGACGCCTGTCATTTATTATTTATCCAATGTCCGCAATGCGCATCTGATTATTCAGGATGTTGTTCTGTACAGTGCAAAGATTTTATTCATTTGCCGGAAGAGGAGCGAAAAGAATTACGCGGGAAAATTGAATTTAATGGAACGAGATTTTCGAAGAGTAAACCGGGGATGCTCTGAGTGAGATTTTCCTTCCTCTGAGATTGCCATTCTGTCATTGATCACGATGTTGAAACGAGGTATTCAGTATTCGGTAAAAATGGTAAGTGGTAATTGTGGTAATTGTGGTAAAAAATGTAAAAGTGGTAAAAAATGCAAAAATTATACGTGGTAAAAATAGAACATGGTTAAAAGGTAATCATGTTAATACTAATTTTCTGAGAGATATTTATAAATGAATCTCGCTTATTTATTTTTTCTAAAAAAGATATTCTGATTTGCGAAAATGTAATCGTCATTTTGGGGAAAAATTAATCTGCGTCAAAAAAAATGCAGGGCAAGCCCTGCATCAGTTACAATTGAAGTTGTGTAATTTGTATAGCTAATTTCCTTAGCCGGTTGCTGAGCTGCGCCGTGCTGAGCTTGTCGAAGTATAGCACGAGGATGAGCCTCAGCAGGTCGAAGCATAGCCTTAGCTTTTAGCTTTTAGTTTTTAGTTTTTAGTTTTTAGTTTACTACCGGCATATCAGTTGGCCAATGATTCAGCGCATCGATCACTCCACCCATCAGCATAAATGTGATCAGCCAGTATCCGGCATTAATCAACAGGTTTTTAAAATTCTTACGCTCAAAAAGTCCGTTGGTTACTAACACAGGAATCCCGACCATGATGGCGAGCAAAGCCCCATGTAACATGCCGTGTTTGAATGTGTCGAATTCACCTTCCTGTCCCGGACCATCCACATTGATGAGCAGGAACATTGACATCAGGAATGACATGAATAATGAGACAGCAAAAATGACGGCCATATTTCCACCTTTCAGATTTTCATCTGTAAAGCCAAGGGAACTCATCCATGGTTTTCCAAAAACAGATTTGTGATAATAGATAAATCCGACAAGCATCGGGATCAGGGCAGCAATGAGAATTGCCAGCCAGTTGGGAGAAGGCATAGTTCGTTTGGTTTTGGTTTTGAAATCAAATTATCACTGGAATGTAAGAAAAATGTCTTGTATTCTGTATTCGGTGTTCAGTATTCCGTAAAGATGGTATATGTGGTAAGTGGTAAGTGTGGTATATGTGGTAAGAGTTTTTTTTGAAACTTCGTTTCAAAAAAAAATCACAACAAACAACTCACAACTCACAACACACAAAACAAAAAAAACAACAAAACAATCACG
>JANPKZ010000255.1:0-3506 GCA_031426295.1 Saprospiraceae bacterium | reverse complement strand
TACCATTGGTTAAAAAACCAGTTGAGATCTGTTCCCGTGATTTCTTCAAACGCCTGTCTCAAATCATGAACTTCAACTGCAGTGTACGCATGTCGCTGAAGATATAATCTCAATGAAGCAAAAAATGCTTCATCTCCCACCAGGTCGCGAAGCATGTGAAGCACAAGCCCTCCTTTGTTATAACTATGCGCATCGAACATCGCATCTTCATTTGAATAATGGTAATGGATCAATGGATGTGCATCATAGGATGCCTGATCAAAGTAGCCACTTAATTCACTGATGCGCTGTATGTCAGCTTTCTCACGTCCGCGTTTATGTTCGGTCCATAAATACTCTGCATAATTTGCAAAACCTTCATTCAATGTCAGGTTCGACCATGATTCAGTTGTTACGAGGTCACCAAACCAATGATGAAATAATTCGTGTGATACGATATAATCATTGACACCTTCTTCTGCCACATCCGCTTCATGGAACTGGATAAAATCACCAAACACAACAGCAGTTGTATTTTCCATGGCACCTGACACAAATTCTTTCACGATAATTTGTGAATATTTCGGCCAGACAAAATCGAATCCCAGTTTCTGAGAAAAGAATTCAATCATTTCAGGTGTATGCGCGAAAATAGCCCGTGCATCTTTTCCATATCCGGGATCTACATAATAATCAACCGGACGCCCACGCCACGTATCTGATACTTTATCCCATTTTCCCACAGCTACCATAGCCAGGTAAGGCGCATGCGGAAGTTCCAGTTTCCAATGATCCCTTCTCATACCGTTGTCAAGCCTGGTTGACGTAATCAGGAGTCCATTTGATAATGTCATAAATGAATCTGCCACAGTCAGGATAATTTCCTGCGTGGTGCGTTCATTGGGTTGATCCAGCGTAGGAAACCAGTTACGGTTAGATGAGGTCTCACCCTGCGTCCAGATCTGGCGAGGCATATCTGGTAAAGTATCCAGCGGATCAATAAAAAATAACCCCTGGTCATTTGTAATGGCAGCACCCAGGTCATTCAGCTCAGGTCGCGGTTTCGCAACATATTCAATAACTACCGTCACCTTGTCTCTGCGCGTTACAGGTTTGGCAAATGGAATCGTCAGTGTAGTACTATCGTAGGTAAAATCTGATGACTTACCATTGACGGTTAATTGTTTGATTTGAAATCTGACTGCATCCAGCTTCAATTCGGATTGCGGATAAAACAGTGGAGAAAGCGTTAGGGTCGCGGTACCCAGTACAGCGCTTTTGTTCCAATCAAAGGAAAGGTCGAGGAGGGTATGAGTCAGATCCCACATCCTGTCTCTTGACGGCCGGTAGGGAGCCTTATCGGAATCCAGGCTGATATCATCATCCGCGATGATCTCCATGCTGTCAAGAAAGATGTGTGTTGTGTCCTCAGTGTTGTCACCAGGTAATTTTTTGGTGGTCGAACAGGAAAGAAAAAAGGCCGCAAGGGCCACCAGGGTTATCTGTAATTTGATCATCATGTGCGTTTCGTCAACGAAAGGTAGAGAGTCTTTATCAGGTATTTCCTGAATTCCGGAAACCTTCGACCTGCAGCCAAACCTATTAGACAAGCCGGCATTCCTCCTTTCTGATCTATTAAAACAAATGAAACGTGGTATGTTTAGAAAGGAGTACTAATAGGAATAGTGAAGAGGTACTATTTCTAAAAAAAAATATGACTGAATTTTCCAATAGATCTAAGTTCTTCGCCTATGCTCTAAGCTCTAAGCCCCTTGCTCCATACTCCCTGCATCTACCAGTCTCCCGCGTATGTTAGATCAGATTTTGAAGAAAATTTCAAATACTCATAGCCTCGCTGGTTGATCTGCCGGATATGGTGATAATCATGCGCCAGCCAATTAGCCAGTAATGAATAAGCGGTCAATTTTCCAGCAGTTGGATGATTATACACGTTTCCCCACTTGGGTTCTGCCAATCCCTTTATCCACCGTATAGATTGGCAACGTTCTTTGAGAAATAATTGAAGACGCTCATGATAATCCTGTTGTGCATATTTACGAATGCTCACCCTACCTGGCGGGTCGATGGATTGTGGTTGAAGATGCGGGGTTTCTAACGTGTTTTTGACACGCGACCGAAAGTCTTCACGTTCTTCATCATATAGGTGGCATACGATCTCCAGGATGGACCAGGATGAAAGATCTGGTCTCCATGTATATTCGTTAGCTTCTTTATCTGACAGCAACGATTGAAAGACTTTCTGGTTAGCTGCAAGGTGTTCTATTATCTGATCAGTTTTCATATAGGAAAGATAGAAAGCACAGATCTTTTATAAATTGAATGGGTATCGGATGCGGGGAATAATTTTCAGATATTCACAAGATGAAAAAGAACCTGCTTCTGCCCCTTGTACTGGTTTTTTTGTCCTTTCTAGAAAACACAGCAAAAGGTCAGGTTGTAAACATCGAGCGGAAACGCATCTCAGCCGACACCACCGGATTTTTAGGTGAAGGTTATCTCAACTTTTCCGGCGCTAAAACCACCAAAGAAATTCTCTCATTAGGGGCTGGAATTCTACTGGAGTACAAATCAAAATCGACCAATGATCTGTGGTTATTTATTTCAGATATCAATCTGGTCAGCGGCGAAAAGGAAAAATTTACAAATAATGGTTTTGGTCATTTGCGATACAACCGGAAAATAGGTAAGGCCATACGTTGGGAATTATTTACCCAGGTTCAGTATAATTCACTGACCAAAATTAATACAAGGGCATTGGCGGGCACGGGCCTCAGATTTAAAATGACTCAATATGAAAAAGCCCGTTTTTATCTGGGCGTTTCAGTGATGTATGAATACGAAGAGTTGATTGAACCCCGGATCTTTCATCATGATCAGCGCCTCAGCAGTTACCTGTCTTTCACCCTCATGCCCGAAGAGACAGTTTCTTTCTCGAGCACCACGTATGTACAACCGCTCATCAAAGATTTTGCTGATTACAGGATTCATACAGAGAATACACTTGATCTGGACATCACAAAAAGATTATCCTTCATAGCAACTGTGAAATACAGCTTTGATACCCGGCCACCCGAAGGCGTTCCATTAAGCACGTATTCATTTTCTAACGGGATTAAGATCAAGTTCTGAAGAATTAAGAATAACGAATACGGAGTGTTGAATTTTGAAGTTCTGCTTTCATGAGATCAATGCGTTTCGGAAGAAAAAGGTACCCGGCATTTCGGAAGAAAAAGTAACCAGCATCTCGGAGGAATATGGGTACCCGGCGTTTCGTAAGAATGACGTTTCGCAGAAACGCGGTGAATTCCGAATGGATTCGACAAGCTCACCACAAGTATCGAACAAGGAATGTTGAATTTTCAAGTTTTCACTAGAGCATTAATATCGACTAGTGTAATCATTTACAGCCATTTACCTCAGTAAACGCTACTATTTGTCCTCAAGCCGGACTGTTAAGATTTTATTAAAATACGAATTGATTCGTACTATTTCGCTCCCACTCCTTA
>JANPKZ010000254.1:0-7769 GCA_031426295.1 Saprospiraceae bacterium | reverse complement strand
CCCAATTAGTAGCTAATAATTTTTTAGTTCATAAACTTGATTCTAATATTTTTAGTACTTTATTTAAAGAACAGAAAAAGCGACCTATTAATGTTGATGAATTTGACTCTGCTATGTGGGAGGAATACCCAAAAAGACATCCCAGATTTCCAGATATAAAAACATTTTGGATACCTGGTATTAGGGATGAAACAGTGTCATATTCAACATTATTAAACAACTCGGAATATTACAAACACTTTTATGTTAATTCAACTGTATTAGAGCAACTAAAATTGATAAACAATGACAGAAACAAATTACACTTAAATGTTTCCAATTCAACAATATTGTTTCCTAACACTTATGAAAATTTTAAGTTACTAGTAGATTTTGTAGATGATAAAATTCCAGAATTTATAACCTCTCTTTTTGATGAACTTAATATTCCCATAGATCAAAGAAAATTTCAAGAGGCTACAGAAAGAATAGCTATAATATAAGCTACTAGCCAGCAGGGTCATGAACGCAATGAATGAGAATAAAAGTAACTTAGAGCATAATTACCTGGAGCAAGTTATATACACACAAATCCTGCATGTTGGTTGCCTAAGCCAATAAAGCCAATTCCAATATACCCAATGAAGATTACTGAAGGAGAGGTTTTTGCAATCAAAACTAAAGTTGGTTATGGCTTCTTTCAATTTGTTTCTTTAGGTAATTTTGCTGTTGAAATTATCCGTGTACTTGAGCCAATTAAAGACACAAACTTTATTTCACAAGCTGAGGTGAATTTGCCAGAAAGGTATACTCTGCAATTTATTGTAAAAGCTGCATTGAATAGGAAATTAATTGAGAGAAACGGTCTGTTTGAAATTCCTAATTATTATCAAATTCCAACAAAAGCCAGAAGCGAACATATTGTTCGAGGTGAGATGTTGGGTTGGCATATTATCGATCAAAAAACGTTACATCGGCAACTAAAACAAAGCCTCAGCCCTAAGGATCTTTTACTTCCTCCACATGGAATTCCTAATGATACCCTACTAATTGAATGGTTAGAAAATAATTGGAGACTTTCAAATTGGAAATAAAATTGGTTAAAACACCTGTAAAAGGCAATGGCAGATATGCCTTCTCGTCAATTTAATCTCCGTCCTTCCTTAGATAATTGTTAAGCGTAGGCTGTGCCTATGTTCGTGTGTTCTCAAATTTCCGATTTGAGAACAAATGTGCTCAGTAAGCCTACGCTTAACAGTATGTGATTTTTGGAATAGATAGGTGATAATCAGATAACGTCAAAAGTCTGGCGTCTGGAATCCTTTCATCTGAAATCAAAAGTTTGTACCTCGTACTTCAAACTTCGTACTTCGGACTTACGAAATGACCTTATGCTTCTTCCCCACCTTAATAAACGCTTCCAGTGCTTTATCAAGATGCTCACGCTCATGACCTGCTGATATCTGCACTCGTATCCTCGCCTGCCCCTGAGGAACCACCGGATAATAAAAGCCGATCACATAAATTCCTTCTTTCAACAGATCATCTGCAAATACCTGTGACAACGCAGCATCAAACAACATCACGGGAACAATCGGATGAATGCCTTCCTTAATATTGAAACCTGCCGCCGTCATGCCCTTGCGGAAATAAGCAGTATTGATTTCCAGCTTGTCTCTTAATGCAGTTGTTTCATTGAGCATGTCAAGTACTGCAATCGATGCACCCACAATTGATGGCGCAAGTGTATTAGAAAACAGATATGGACGCGAACGCTGACGCAACAGATCCACCACGGGTTTGGATGCTGCAGTAAATCCACCAGATGCACCACCTAATGCTTTCCCAAACGTACCTGTGATAATATCAACACGACTGTATGCGTCATTATGTTCAGCACTGCCTCGTCCGGTTTTTCCAACAAAGCCGGTAGCATGACAGTCATCGACCATCACCATGGCGTCATATTTTTTCGCCAGGTCACAGATCTTGTCGATCTGCGCGATATATCCATCCATGGAAAAAACTCCATCAGTAGCAATCATTCTTCTTCGCGCACCCTGCGCTTCTTTTAATTTTTCTTCCAGGTCATGCATGTCATTGTTAGCATACCTGTAGCGCGTTGCTTTGCACAACCTGATACCATCAATGATCGATGCATGATTAAGCGCATCTGATATGATCGCATCTTCTTCATTCAATAAGGGCTCAAACAATCCTCCATTAGCATCAAATGCAGCAGCATACAGAATGGCATCTTCTGTTCCCACCCATCGGGCGATCTTCAGTTCAAGTTCTTTGTGTATGTCCTGCGTACCACAAATGAATCGTACACTTGACATACCATACCCATGTGTATGAATGGCTTCTTTGGCCGCTTCAATGACACGGGGATGTGATGAAAGACCGAGATAGTTGTTGGCGCAGAAGTTCAGCACACTGCCACCTTCAATGGTATCAATTCTTGCGCCTTGTGGTGACGTAATCGTACGTTCGCGTTTATACAGGCCTGCATCCCGGATGGTTTGCAGTTCTTCACGTATCGCCTTATTGATCTTATCAGACATAATATTTTTCCTTTAGATGGTTCAACATTTCGGTGGTCATGGAAGCAAGATCATATTCATGTTTCCATGCCCAATCGGCACGCGCTTCATGATCATCAATACTCTCAGACCATGACGCGGCAATTTCCTGGCGGTGATCGGGCTCATAATTGATCGTAAAATGTGGCAGGTGTTTTTGAATTTCCTTTGCAAGCTCCGCGGGTGTAAAACTCATCGCTGCAAGATTGTAGGAGGTCCTCACTTTAATTTTATCTCTTGGCGCTGACATGAGATCTAATGTCGCACGGATCGCATCATCCATATACATCATCGGCAATCGGGTATCCGCTTCCAGGAAGCAGGTATACGTGCCTTTCAATAACGCCTGGTGGAAAATATCTACCGCATAATCCGTAGTACCACCACCTGGCATCGACTGGTAACTGATGATGCCCGGATACCGCAATGATCTGACATCAAGCCCATAACGATTGAAATAATAATTACTCCACAACTCCCCTGTCGTTTTAGAAATTCCATATACAGTAGATGGTTCCATCACAGTGTGTTGTGGTGTATCAACTCTGGGTGTAGTCGGACCAAATACAGCAATGGTGCTTGGAAAGAATAATTTTTTAATTCCCTCCGCACGTGCCAGTTCAAGAATGGAAAGCATACCATTGAAATTCACATTCCATGTTTTCATCGGATTCCATTCACCGCTGGCAGATAGAATGGCAGCAAGGTGATAAATCGTGGTGATTTTGTAATCACCAACGATCTCAATGATCCGCTGGACATTGAGAATATCGAGCATTTCAAAAAGACCTGTTTCTCCTTCCGGTTTTTTAATGTCGGTGGCAAGAACGTTGTCTGCGCCGTAAGCTTCCCGCAAAGCAGCAGTAAGGACTGTCCCGATCTGACCGGTAGCACCGGTAACAAGGATCATTTCGTTTTCTGGATTCACACGCCGAAGGTAAGAATTGAAATTCTTTATTATTTGAGCCACTGATATACCGCCCAACTAGCTAGATAAGCCAGGCCAGTCATCATGACAAACTGGATAATCGGCCATTTCCATGACCGCGTTTCACGTTTTACAATAGCTATCGTGCTCATGCATTGCATGGCAAATGCATAAAAGATCAGGAGTGACCATGTAGTGGCCATATTGTAGACGGGCTCACCAGTCAGGACATGGCGGTCTTCAGCCATGCGTGTCCGGATGAGAGAAACATCAGCATCATCTTCGATACTGTAGATGGTCGCCATAGTTCCAACAAAAACTTCGCGTGCGGCAAAAGATGAAATAAGAGCAATGCCCATCTTCCAGTCAAATCCGAGTGGCCGGATCACAGGCTCAATTGTTTTACCGAGAATGCCCGCATAAGACTCCGCCAAAGGTGGTTTTATTTCTACAAGCTTACGGGTTGATGCGTCCCCTCTCTGTTCGTTATTGGGAGGACCATAGCTTGCGAGAAACCATAACACCAGGGAGATCATCAGGATAATCTTTCCCGCGCCAACCACGAAGGACTTCGTTTTTTCAAGCACCAGGAAAAAGAGATTTTTTGCAACCGGTGGTCTGTATACCGGTAACTCGATCATCAGGAAACTTCTCTCATTTGACCTGATGATTTTTTTGAGAACATATGCCGCCAATAAAGCAGCCACAATGCCGATACCATACAATCCCATTAAAGCAAGACCCTGCTGTTCAAAACCAAAAATCCTGCCTTGCGGGACGGCAAAACCGATCAGGATGGCATAGACTGGAATGCGTGCAGAACAACTAATAAATGGCGTCACCATGATCGTGATGAGTCGCTCTTTCCAATTACTGATATTGCGCGTACTCATGATAGCAGGGATGGCACATGCACCACCTGAAACAAGAGCAACAATACTTCGACCATTGAGACCAAACTTGCGCATCATCATGTCGAACATACTTACAGCACGCGCCATATAACCGATCTCTTCCAGTATGCCAATTAACAAAAAGAGGATCGCGATCTGGGGTATAAAAACAATAATACCTGTAAGACCGGCGATCAATCCATCGCAAATAAGGTCAGCAATCCAGCCAACAGGCAAAATAGAACGAACGCCAAGTGAAACATTACCCATCATGGATTCAATAAAATCCATGGGCCCGGTGGCCCAGGCAAAAATGGCCTGGAAGATCAACAGCATGATGAGGAAAAAAATAACAGAACCCAGTACCGGATGCATGACCCATCGATCAATTCGATCCGTCATCCTATTACCAGCTCCACCAGCTTCCAGGTGAAGAGCTTTTTTCATCACAGGTGTAAACTTGTCGTAGCGTGCGAGTGTCTCCTGTATCTGTGAGGCGATCGGGTTGAAGCCTGTTTTCTCGATCTTCTCCTTTACCGTTTGTTTTGTTGATGGATCTATCCTGTCAATCCAGTCAATATGATGTGCTGCCAGCAGGCTTCCATATTCTGTTTTGAATGGAAGGTCAGTGCGCACCTGTTCGCTGATCCTGAGGTCGGTTTCTGATAATTTATAATACGGCTCATGTTCTTTGAATGGCGTGCTGAGCAAAGAGGCAATCTGGATCTTCAATGCAGCGATGCCCATGCCTGTTTTACCAGAAACGAGGACCACTGGCAACTTGAGGTGATCCTCCAGGATTTGTGTTTGGATGGTGATGCCCGGTGTATCAGCCATATTTAGCGCGAGAATCACCTGGTGTCCCAGGTCGCGGATTTGGGTAAGCAGCAATAACTGTTTCTCCAGCTGACTGATATCAGCCACATATAGCACCAGATCAGGGGATGGTTGTGCTGTGAGGAATTGTTGCACCACGATCCGTTCATCCTTGGATGTCGGATAGAGACTATAGGCACCAGGAATATCTATGATGCGCGCTTGTTGCTGATTACCAAGCTCCATCGTCCCTGTCTTCTTATCCACGGTTACGCCTGGATAGTTGCCGACGCGCTGATTCAGCCCGGTAAGGAGGTTAAAGAGCGTCGATTTTCCGGCGTTGGGATTGCCGGCCATCAGGATAAGTTTAGGAGTACCCGGAGTTGTCATGATCAAACGTCTTCTACGATAATCGTTTTCGCCTCATCCCTTCTCAAAGCTATCTTAAATCTATTGTTGATCCTCAATACAAATGTGTGTCCCAAGGCATTACGCCTGATCAGCTCGACCTGTGCCTGAGGTAATATTCCCATGGACATGAGCTTACCCGCGATAATATTATCGTCAAACCGGATGATGCGGCATGACTCTCCGGTCGTCATTTCATGCACAGGTTTCGATGTCAATTGGCTATTTGTATAAAATCTAAATAATGGGCGAAGATAAACACGGCAGCCACATTAAAATGAGTTAACCCATGTTTAGATTCGCTTCTAAATCAGCAACTAAACTCGAAATCTATGTTTTCAATCTACCTGGACCTGGGATTTGATCATATCCTGGATATCAATGGATATGACCACATCCTGTTTCTCATAGCCCTGTGTGCATTGTATACAGTCAGGGAATGGAGACAGATCCTCATCCTGGTGACTGCGTTTACCATTGGACATAGTGTTACCCTTGCTCTTTCTGCATTGAATCTCATAAACATCAATGCAACCATTATCGAAGTGTTGATACCTGTTACGATCCTGATGACAGCAATCCTCAACATGGTGACAAAGCCGGATCCTGACAGGAAGTGGAGACCCAATTATTTTCTCGCCCTCTTTTTCGGTTTTATCCATGGAATGGGGTTCTCCAATTATTTTAAAGCTCTTTTAGGAAAAGAAGCTGACATCTTAACACCTCTTTTTGCGTTTAATGTGGGTGTTGAGCTGGGCCAACTTTGTATTGTAGCCGGAATTATCCTGCTGAATTACCTGGTTACCCGCTATTTAAAATTGAAACAACGTTTGTGGACCATGATCATAAGCAGCCTTGCTGCCATCCTTGCATGCTATATGATCGTTGAAAGATTATAAATCTATGTTATTGTTGTTTTTTATAAGTCATTTGTTTACACTTACTTCCCTGCATCCTATACATGTCAGTGTCAGTGAGGTAGAATTGTCAGAGCATGAAGTAACATGGACCGTACGTATTTACAAAGATGATCTCCTGCTGGGCATGTATGGAAAAAATGCTGACGTATCGAATCTTGGGGAACCTGATGAGATCAAAAAAGATATTCTTGCATATCTCAATAAACATCTGAGCTTTTCAATACTTGATAAATCCCTCTCGTGGACTGTTACTGATATCCAGCCAGATCCGGAATCTATCTGGGTAATCTTATCTGCAAAAACAAGCAGTGTACTTCCTTCCACTTTTGTCATCAAAAACAACATCCTGCTGGATGTATACCGTGATCAAAAAAATATTGTCAACCTCATCTGGAAGACCGGTAAAAAAAGTGTTGTATTCAAACGCGGTTCAGCAGAAAAATCCATTTCCCTTTAATTTACGCCTTCCCGGTTCCTTCACGCTTCCTCTTGAGTATTTCCTTAAATTGCTGATTGATACTGATATCATATGGACTTAGAACAATTCAACAAAGAGATAGCTGCCGGATATACATTCCAGGGTGAATCCATCATCATGGGTGCCGCGATGCTGGATGGAAAAGTGCATAAGGAGGCATTTATACGTATTCCCTTGTCTACACTCAACCGGCATGGACTGATAGCAGGAGCGACAGGAACAGGTAAAACAAAAACCTTGCAGGTACTGGCTGAACAACTTAGTGCTAAAGGGATTCCATCTTTAGTCATGGATATAAAAGGTGATCTGAGTGGTATCGCGGTAAAAAATGATGGAGGACCCAAAATCACGGAACGTCATGAACAGATCGGTCTGCCATTCATCGCCGGTTCAAGTCCTGTGGAATTTTTATCCTTATCGGATGAGCCCGGATTACGACTTCGTGCGACTGTTTCTGAATTTGGTCCTGTTTTATTTTCAAAAATGTTGGACCTGAATGAAACACAACAGAGTGTGATTTCCATTCTTTTCAAATTTTGTGATGATCGCCAATTACCCTTGTTAGATCTTGATGACCTGAAAAAAGTGATGCAATACATCACGATGGATGGCAAAGAAATATTCGAGGCGGAATATGGCAAGATCATGTCCACCACGATTGGAACGATCCTGAGAAAACTGGTTGAACTTGAACAACAAGGTGCATCGGGATTTTTTGGTGAACCTTCTTTTGACGTAAATGACCTGGTGAGGCAGAATGAA
>JANPKZ010000253.1:0-3180 GCA_031426295.1 Saprospiraceae bacterium | reverse complement strand
GCGCAGCCCTATCTGGTCAATGTCATCGTCGATGATTACATCATCTCCCCCCAGCCCGATGGGCTGATAAAGATGTGCCAGATCTTTGCAGGTCTGTTGATCCTGACAGGGATACTGCAGTATACGTTCATATACCTGACCAACCTGATCGGTCATAGTGTGATCCGTGATCTCAGGGTCAGGGTATTTAATAAGATTACCAGCATGAAGTTGTCCTATTTCGATAAGACACCTATCGGGAATCTTACAACACGCACGATCAATGATATTGAAACAATCAAGACCGTTTTTTCAGAAGGGGTGATCACCATTGTAGCAGACTTATTGAGTATCGTCGTGGTCCTGGCAGTCATGTTTTATACAAGTCTAACATTGACATTGGTGTGTCTTTCTACTATCCCATTGATCATCATTGCTACGTGGATCTTCAAACAAAAAGTAAAGGTGTCGTACGAAAAAGTACGTACACAAATAGCACGTCTGAATGCATTTCTGCAGGAACGGATCAGTGGCATGGCGGTCGTGCAGATCTTCAATGCGGACAAACAGGAACGTGCAAAATTTAAAGAGATCAACCGCGATTATACGAAGGCAAACCTGGATTCCATTTTATACTACGCGATCTTTTTTCCAGTTGTGGAAATTATTGCTGCACTGGCATTAGGTATCATGGTGTGGTGGGGTGCACGCAATGTGGTGGGTGGAGCCGTCACCATGGGTGAGCTGATTGCGTTCCCGCTTTACATCAATATGCTATTCCGCCCGATGCGCTGGCTTGCTGATAAGTTCAATACACTGCAGATGGGCATGGTAGCAGGTGAACGTCTTTTCAATATCCTGGATAGTGATGAAGTGATGACAGAGTCTGCACAACCTGTATTGGGTACACCTGAGAAAAAAGGTATCGTGGAATTTGACAAAGTTCATTTTGCATACGATGATGAAAATGATGTATTGAAAGATGTGTCATTTACGATTCCTTCCGGTCAGACGCTTGCTATTGTAGGCAGTACAGGTTCAGGAAAAAGTACAATTATCAATTTGCTAAATCGCTTTTACGATATTAAGCAGGGTTCGATCCGCATTGATGGGCAGGACATCCGTGATTATGAACTGGAAGATCTGCGCAAGCGCCTTGCGATAGTGTTGCAGGATGTGTTTTTATTTTCCGGTTCTGTATGGGAAAATATTTCTCTACGGAATCCGTCAATACGTAAAGAGGATATGCTGGAAGCTTCAGAGGTGATCGGTGCACATCCGTTTATCATGGCGCTTCCGGATGGTTATGATTTTATTATTTCAGAGCGTGGTGGTAATCTTTCAATGGGTCAGCGACAACTGATCTCGTTTGTCAGGGCATTGGTTTACAATCCGGAAATCCTGATCCTTGATGAGGCTACGTCTTCCATTGATACTGAAACGGAAGGTATCATCCAGTATGCGATCGAAAAGCTGATTGACAAGCGGACCTCGATCATTATTGCACACAGGTTGTCCACGATCAGGCACGCAAACAATATTTTAGTCCTCGAAAAAGGCAAAGTGGTAGAATTCGGCTCGCATGAGGAACTATTGAAAGTAGAATCGGGTAAATACAAAAATCTGTATGATATGCAGTTTCGGGTCGGGGCCGTCGCGGGCTGAAGTTTGAAGTACGAGGAACTTAGTTGGAATTATGAACTGATGACACCAGACTCGAAGACGCCAGATATCACACTCAGGACGCAGTCAATTTTGAGTTTGATTACTGATCATGTATATGTTATTAATACTTTTAGTTCATAACTATATTAGGTTGATCCGTGTTTTTTAAGCAAGTAAAGCGTCTGGCATCTGGCGTCCTTTCATCCTGAATCAAAAATCACCCCCACGGCAACAAGCAATTCGCATGGGAGGAGTGCAAACAAAAATCAAACAACATGCAAGGATTTTCAGTAAAAAGCAATGGCATCTTTGGATTTGTATTCCTGGTGCTTCTCCTGGTGGGGTTATTTTTTATCGCGCGTGGCATCTTCACATTGTTGTCATGGGCCTCCCCTGTATTGATCATTGGAGCGCTGATCATCAACTATCAGACTGTGGTGAACTACCTGAAGTTTATGTTATCGCTGCTGAAGCGAAATGTGCTGACGGGGATCATTGCGATTATCCTGAGTGTTGTTGGTTTTCCTATCCTGGCAGGTGTGCTTTTTGGAAAATCGATCCTGGACCGCAAAGTGCGCAGGCTGAAGGATGCATATCAGCAGCAGCGGCAGGGAGAATTTGTGGAGTATGAAGAAGTCTCCCGAAAGCCCGCCAGGGATGAATTTGAGCTGCCACCACTGGAAAAGGAAATACCGCCCAAAGAAGAAAACAAGTACAAGGATTTCTTTTAAGGTGCTTATCTTCTCGCGGTGATTGAATATTTCATTCCCGTTTTATTTGCATCATCCTATTTTGCTCTCCAGCTTTTCTATCTGATCCATTGGGGTAAGACACCCGTTGTTATTGCACCCGGTACGTTCATACCCACGCTTCCTGTTTCAGTTATTATCGTGGCGCATAACGAAGAAGATTCGATTGGTAGTTGTATCGAAAGTATTGTACAACAAAATTATCCTTCTTCTTTACTTGAGATCATTGTTGTCAATGATCGTTCTGATGACAAGACGGTCGATAACATTCAAAGACTGACTGTTCCTCATCTGACATTACTTCATCTGCAAGAGCATCCGGAATGTATACATCCACCTGCATTTAAAAAATCAGCCATTGAGCTTGCTGTTCATTATGCCCGCAATGAGTGCATCGTAATGACAGATGCAGATTGTGTATTACAACCAAACTGGTTGAGCACCATCGCATATCATCACTCTATGAATGATAATGTATTTCTTGCATGTCCACTCATCCTTGATTCAGATCATTCATTATTGCAAAAAATGCAGTTGATGGAAAATCTTACGCTGATGGTGATCACAGCAGCAGGAATCAGGTCAGGGTTGCATGACATTGCAAACGGGGGAAATATGTGTTTTTCAAAAACAGTATTTCAACAGCTGAAGGGATATGAAGGAAATTATCAATATGCATCCGGTGATGATATGTTTTTAATTGAAAAAATGAGAGCTGCACATCCGGAACAGATCCGGTTTCTGAAATCAACAGAGGCAGTAGCTACAACAGGGTCAAAAGCAACCT
>JANPKZ010000252.1:0-7891 GCA_031426295.1 Saprospiraceae bacterium | reverse complement strand
GCAGATTCATTTGAGTTATTCCGGATCGGCGAGAAGCATATGGAGCATGTAGAATTTCTGAAAGACACGTTCAAAGTTATTTTACCTGATTATGACAGACGACATTTTGCTGTTGCCTATTATGAAAAAGGTATCCGGAGTCCACTGGGTTATACAGGTGATTTCCTGGATCAGGCCGCCGGGTGTTACATAAATCAATTTTACCACGAGCATACTGATGGTGATACAGCTTACTTCAAAGCAAATCTTGGGACGACTGAAGGTGTGTATGCAGTATCACTGCAGATCCTGGAGCAAAACCAATTTGTCGACGTGGATATTCAGACCCCGGTGTCTTCCACCAGCCTAGATCTGGAATATGATCCACTGCTGGAAGGCAGGAATGTATTTCGTCTTCATGTTTTGCTTAACAATGGTATACACCTCTTCAGTGAAGAAGTAGAAGTGTATTTCCAGGGGAACGAAGAAATTGTTATCTACCCAAGTCCAGGGTTTTTCGGCAGAGACGTGAACCTGTATATCTACGATGCTGATGAGTTTGATGTGGAGATCTATGACGCTACTGGTCGACTCGTTTGGGTACAACGAAACAATACATCACCACAGGTAACGATGTATATATCTCAACCGCCCGGATTATATTTTATAATGGTTACTACAAATGATCGTCGCATCTTTTCGAAAAAGATGGTGATCATCTGGTAGCTAGTTCCTGGAAAGAAGATTTTCCAGCACAGCTACGAGCTTTTCATACATGCCATCCTTATAGCCACGCTCCCGGTGAATGATATTTTTATTTTTATCCAGGATCAGCATGTAGGGATATCCTTCGATATTCACTTTCTGCATGGCATCATCTTCAATCATAATGGTTGGATATTTCATGGGATGTGCTTTTACAAATGCCGCAATCTCTGATTTTTGATCCGGCGCGGTATCAAATTCATTGACGCCATAAAAGGTAACACCCCGGCCTTTAAATTTCTCATACAATTGATTGACAACAGGGATCGTCTTATGACATGATGTACAACCTGAATGCCATCCATCAATAAAAATATAGCGTGATGTTGTGTCTGCTGCCAGCACAACTTTCTTTTGTTGGTTTAGTAATTTTCCTTCTACGAGATAGAGATCAATCACCTGAGCTTTCAGTTTGGACGCCAGGGAATCGTGTACGGTCTTATATTTTATTAATTGACTGGAATGCAATTCGGGGATGAGCTTGTTGTTATTATACGATGCATTCGAAAAAGTCCACGCATTGTATTCAGATCCTGTGGCGGATTCGAGTGTGTGAATGTTGCGGCAATAGAAATGATTTTCCTTATTGAAGGAGATCATGAGGCTGTGTTTGACACTGTCCTGTGCAGGTAATGTAATGTTTGCAACAAGACATTCCTGATTTTGAATTACAGTATCTGACAACACCACCCTAAAGGCTTTGTCGTTCATCAGCTTCGTCAAAAAATCTGCATACTGCAGGAACCTGCCGACGACAAGGTCATTGACAAATGAATTGCGAATGATGACACCCGGATATTTCCTGCCATCTACGAATGTAATTTCAGAACGGCGTTTATTGGCAACGATAATATTCTGCAGGTTGTAACCGAACCACATCGTATCGAGATTGACATGGATAAAACCGCCAAAGACCGTATCCTCCTGGATCCGCATCAGCTTGACATGGGCATTGTACTCCACCGTATCCGGGTTGCCGGATACAGCATGCTGATACAGGACATCGTATTCAAGACCGGCGTGCGATTTCAGATCTTTAAGGAATGCATGATATACAGCGGTATCAGGAGTTTGTGCAATCGATACGCCTGTGATAAAAAAAAGAAGGAAGGCAGATATGCTGAAGGTTATGGTTAACCTGGAAGCTGTAAAGCCTGGACGTTGGATAAGTTTCATATGAGGGAGCGAAGGAAAGATAAATCTGCCAATTCCGGAGGTGTGACGTGGCCAATTAACGGATCAATCACGTATTGAGTAGCCAGGAATTTTTGGTCCTCAAACACTGGATAAGAGCTTTTTAGTACATTGGCACGGATGATTTTGTACCAGGTCGATGCATTTACAAATAAGGTGTTTTCCGGCAATCCTGCCGGGGTGATCGTGACGGATATATGGCCTTCAGATTCGCTGATGCAGCAGATCGGTGCGGAGAACAACCTGGCGGAGACAGCATTTGTCGTAGCGGAAGGGGATGATTTCAGGATCCGGTGGTTTACGCCGGCGGTGGAAGTTGATCTGTGTGGACATGCAACACTGGCATCTGCATTTGTGATGTGGACAGATCTTGGACATACGGATGATGTGATCCGCTTTCAGTCGAAAAGCGGATTGCTGACGGTGACACGTTCAGGTGAATGGCTGACCCTGGATTTTCCGGTTGACCAGATCCAGCCGATCGATGTCACGCCCTCCATGCAAAAATGTACGACTGCCAATATCCTGGAAGCGTACCAGGGCCGGTCCGATTATTTATTTGTGTTGCCCGACGAAAAATCTGTCAGGGAAAGTCATTTCGATATTCACGCGATTGAAAAACTGGGGAATCGCGGGGTGATCGTAACCGCAGAAGGAAAAGATGTGAATTTTGTTTCCCGGTTTTTTGCACCCGCATTTGGGATTAATGAAGATCCGGTGACGGGATCAGCACATACCACGCTGACACCTTATTGGGCACACCGGTTTGGCGTCAATAAACTTACGGCGCGCCAAGTTTCTCAACGAGGCGGATATCTGAAATGTGAATTGAAAGGTAACAGGGTGTTGATCGAGGGGCAGGCAGTACTTTATTTGAAAGGAGAAATAAAAATTTAGACGACCAGGGCTTTATATAGCGGGCAGGTTACATTTTTACATTTTGGGCATATTCATGAATATGCATTTACACAGCAATTAATTTTATTTATAATATTCATTTCACCCCTTAATTTTTAGCAATGTCTTATATCATTAAAGTTTCAGATCTAACTCTTGGAGGTACAGGTATTGATAATCCGGTACCACTTACGCTGGCTAATTATCAATTAGCGGATTGGGAATTAGATTTAATCCTGGTGCCCGTCAATGTCACAGCGGACTATAAAGGAACAATGGTTGAAGTTACCGGCATGGCAGTATGGGATCCTGTCACTCAGAAGGCATTAACAGGACCTGATGACGATATCCGCACGCCCTGTCCTCCTACTTGTTAGTATCAAAAGATTTGGGTTTGTCGGAATAGATATTTAGTGTGGGTGCTTTTCTCTATTTTACTGCATTCGCATATTCATGACATGTAAATCATCCATTTGTAATCGTATTGCCGGAACTTTCCTGTTTCTGGTGTGCTATTTCTTTGTATATGGTCAACAAAAGGATTTAAAATTCCACCATATAGGTATAGAGCATGGAGTGAGTGAGCTCACGAATGAATATATTTTTGAAGACCTGGAAGGCTTTATTTGGATTGGTTCCATAAGCGGGTTAAATCGATACGATGGAAAGTCTGTCAGGAAATATCTTTGGAACCCTGAGGATTCCACATCCATCCATGGTGAAAACATACAAAGTCCATTCTTTGAATTAGATCGAAATGGGTTTTGGTTTTGTACGTATGAAGCGATCAATTATTACGACCGGAAACATGATCACTTTGAGGATTATTTCCTTGTTGATTCAACCACCAGGAAGGAAATTGTGGCATATCATGTATTTCACCTGGATTCTCTGGCGCAATTGTGGTTACTGGCTGATGAAAACAAGATTTACACATTTGATACAAAAACCCGTGAGTTTACATTTATTTCTGTGCTGCCCTTTAAGGCACAACGGGCAAAGGCACTAACTGATCAACAAGGCCGGATAAAAAAGATATTTGCTTTCACTGTTAATGAACCCGGAATTATTCAATTCGATTTAGATCATGAACAGGTGATCAAAACCAGGGCATTACTGCAAAAAGTAGATGGTCACATTGTGTTCGCCAGGGAAATATTGATAGAGAATGACAGTGTGCTCTGGTTTGGTGGAAACTCTGAAATTGTCAGGTATAATTTTATAAAAGAACGGGCTCGCAGAATTCCTGTTCCTATCTTTTTAGATATGGAAACCTGGTCTGATTCCAAATTGATCATTACAAAGGATGAAGATGGAATATTATTATTCGATAAGGAAACTTTGACATTTGGACCTCAATACAAACATGAAGTCACAAATCGGTACAGTGTACTGACCAACAGGATCCGGTATATTTCAAAGGTGAGAAATGGGGGATATTGGTTTTGCAGTGAAGGAGTGGGCATCAGTTCAACATATCCTGCCAAAACAAAATTTGAACTATTGAATCCATACCAAAATCGGGACGTTTTCTTCAATCCAATTTTCTTTACTTCTATTGACAACGCTATTTATACTTGTCTGGACCGTGAAGGTCTTATCATATTAAATGACCAGGGAGCGATTATTGAAAAACTCAACACACAGGATCCTGTCGTAACTAACCGTCTAAAAAATGTATATAATACCTTTTTTGATCGACATGACAGGATGTGGATTTCTTCTTATTTGGGCCCTTGTGTGTATACGCCTCAAAACAAAAAGGTTACTCCCGTCGGCTCAGGCAAACTTTTCTCAGGCATTGAATTGGTTGATGGTCGCATCCTTTTTTTAGATCGGGATACCGGTATACATCAAATGGTAGAGAGCCACTTGAATGTATCATTTCCCATGGTGCGTCCTGAAATTTTTGTCCAATCATATGCGTCTCCATTTGTAGACCACCTGGGACGTCTTTGGTTATCAGAAGATATTTCCAGATGCTTCATTATTGATCCGGTTTCATTTGATACGCTAGCCTCCCTTCCAATCAAAGGGTTTCCCGCATCATACATTGAAGTTCCCACATCGAATACGATGTGGGTCATAAGCTCCATGGGATTATTCAATATTGATACAAAAAATCTGCGGATTCGAAAAAACTATACGGAACACAATGGTTTCCCTGCCACAAATTTATCCGGCATGCTGATGGATAAGAAAGGGAACTTATGGATTGCAACAGGATCAGATATGATAGTATTTAATCCCATGGATTCAACAGCAAGAATATATAAAGGCTATGATGGTTTGCCCGTAACTACTTTTAATCCAGGGAGTGTCTGTCAGTTTGCTGATGGCAAAATGTGGTTTGGATCTCCGGATGGCATCACATCATTTTATCCGGATCAAATTACCGATATCTCTACGGCAGCTATTCCACAGATCACATCATTTCAAATCAATGATCACAAGCCCGCCTCCCTCCAATGTCTTTCTACACAATCAACCAATATTACAGAAATTGAAAAGATGCGTTTTTCCTACAAAGAAAACACACTCGGTTTTATTGTGAATGCCCTCGAATACAGCGCGCCGTCATCCAATAAGGTGATGTATAAAATGGAAAACCTTGACCCGGATTGGGTAACTACCACTAATGGTGCACTTGTGAGGTATCCCAACATGCCACCCGGCAAGTACATATTTTATGTAAAAGCATTTAATTCAGATGGCGTAGCTAATGAAAAATTGCGCATACTGGAGATCTCGATCATTCCACCGTATTATAAAACCTGGTGGTTCTATACGTTACTTGTGCTGGCAGGATTAGGGCTGCTATCATTATTCCTGTACCTGCGTATCAGTAAAGCACTGGAGATCCAAAAGGTGCGATTACGATTATATGAAAACCTGCATGATGATGTAGGATCACGATTAACTTCGATCGTGATGTCTGCTGACATGATGCTTAAAGAAGAAAAATCCAATCCGACACTTCAGCAAATGGTTTCAACCGGCAGAAGTATCATCAGCAATATGAAACGGCTCGTCTGGGCCATCGATCCCGTCAATGAAAGTATGGAAAGCCTGATCCTAAAAATCAGGGATGACCGGAACATGACCCTTGATCCTGTGGTTCATTTTGAACTGGCATCAGATCCGGCGATGCAGCAAAAAGTAATACCCGGTGAGATCCGCTACCAGCTGATGTCGATCATCAGTGAAGCGTTCCACAACATCACCAAATATGCCCAGGCGAAAAATGTATGGGTGCATTTTTTTAAAAAGGATAAACACCTGGTGATGACCATCCGGGACGATGGGATTGGTTTTGATCCGGCCAGGGTGTCCAATGATAAAGTGAAGACATCAGGCTATGGACTGGGTAATATGTCTAAGCGGATGAAACGGGTCAACGGCAACCTGGATATCTCCTCCAGTCCGGGACAGGGCACCACCATTACGGTCGCCATACCGCTCAAATAGGAAACGGGCACAGAGATTGCTATTGGTAGGGGAGATTAAACCGTCCACAAACCCCAATGGAATGGCAAAGAGTGTCCTCATCTATGAAGATGACCAGGCTTTTCAAAATCAATTCCGCAGCGTATTCTACTCTATCAAGGAGGAATACCTGTTACTTGACGTCTATAGCAATGCCACCGGCATAGAGGAACATATTCAAACTCACCATCCTGACATTATCCTGATGGATATCCAAATGGATGAAGATGATGAAGGCATCGTTGCGTTGTATCGGATCAAAAATCTTTTTCCCCACATCAAAGTGCTGATGCTGACCTCTTTTGATGTGGATGAAACTATTTTTAATGCCATGTGCCTGGGTGCTGATGGATATATGTTGAAGACAGATTTCACATCTTCATTCCAGTTGCCTCATGAAACACTTCGCAAATCCCTTCGGGTCATATTTGATGGCGGTGCTTATATGACACCATCTGTTGCGAAACGTGTTCTTAATTTTTTTTCCAATCCCTCGCTGCCTCAATTTATCACAGCCGTAAAAGACAGGTTCAGTAATATTTTTAAAAGAAAAGAAAACGGTGCAAGCGCGGAGGCAGGTATCACCAAAAAACAGCTTATCGTTCTGAAAAAACTTGCGGAAGGTAAGACTACAGCCGAGATTGCCCATGAAATGGAACTAAAGGAGAATACCATTAATACGCACATCAAAGGCATCTATAGTGTGCTGGAAGTACACAACCGGACCAGTGCCATCAAAAAGGCAATCGAAGCTAAAATCATTTCGTAACGCTCTTACTTCATTTTTTAGGAACTCACCATTTCTGGTGAAGTGGTGAACTGCGAGTCGCTCTACATTTGATTGCAAGAGGGTAAGGAACATTACGAACCTTGAGGTTCATTATGAGACACCAATTGAATAATGAAACCTGAATAGCGATCAACCAGTGTATGAAAACAATCCGAACCGCCAGCTACCAGTTACATTTTACCTCCTACCAGCATAGTTCACAAAACCCCAGCGTGATTCATTGCATAATACAGTGCCTGCGGGTCCTACGTCCACATTAACCCTTACAATTGGATCCCATTAGACTGGCTGAACATCTGGAGATGTTCAGCCATTTTTTTAATTGATATCTCCATACAGAAGGCAAATTGAAAAGCCTTATTGAAGACTGCTAAGATTTCTGAACTGTGGGTATTTATGGGTAACGCATAAAACCAAAACCCAATGAGAAACTACATTACTTTCCTACTGACCCTGACGGCTTCATGGCTGTCCGCCCAGGTGACTTCTATTTGGATCGGGGATACACCGGGACACAAGACGGACTGGCATCAACCTTACAACTGGAGTAACCAGCGCGTACCGGATGAATTTTCTGATGTGATCATCCCGTTGGATGAAACACAAGCAGGTAATTATCCAATTTATTCAGAAGGCCGGGAAGAAATCAATTCGTTGAACATATGGCCAGGCGCTACCCTTCAGATCAGAGGGGGTGAGCTCATCATCCTGGATACCGGGAAAAATGTCTATTCACCTGAACAGATCAAAGGAAGCATCCGCAGTGGATGGAAAGGATTT
>JANPKZ010000251.1:0-1700 GCA_031426295.1 Saprospiraceae bacterium | reverse complement strand
CAATACGTTTCAAGCATTGCATTTAAGTCTTTGATTTTGTGCGCAGGCTGCAGGTCAGGACGCCAGGTAAATGTATTGGCAGGCAACACCGAACAAACAATAGGTATGATCTTGTTCGCCATGGATATTTCAACCATGGAGACTATATTTCCAAAAATATCTTCCAGGGAAATCGGGCCTGTATTTTCTGCTATGTCATTCACCCCTGCCAGGATCACAACAGCTATTGGTTGCAATGACACAACATCCTGCCTGAAACGCAATAACATTTGTGAAGTCGTCTGACCACTGATACCCCGATTGATATATTGGTCATTAAAAAACAGGCTGTCATCAGATCTCCAATATTCGGTATTGGAATCGCCCATGAAGACTACAAGATTATTTTCTTCTGGTGGAAATTTTAAGTTCTGATTCGCCACAGTATATCTTTTAAGGTTGCCAAAATCATGAATGGATAATTCATGCTGGCTAAAAACCTGGAACTGCATTACCAGAAAGGATACAAAAAATACACATCTCATCATCCCGATCCCATATTTTGCCGGCAATATACATTCCATTTTTACATCGATCAGCCAAGTGCGATCATGGTTAGCACAACCTTTAAAGCTTCTATCTGAGATTCCTTAATTCCTGCCAGGTCCGGCTCGATATCTTTAAGTTTCGATCTCATGGTTGCCTGGTTGATAATAGAAACAAGATAGGGCATACTTTGAATGATCCCTTCCATCTTGAATGAAGTAGAGCCACCGGCAAACCTTCCTTTTGTCATTCGTCCTTTAATACCGATGGCATCAAAATTTCCATCAGCAAGAAACTTTTCAACTGACTTTGCAAAGACTTGTATGTCATGTTGCGCAGAGGGATCCTTGATCTTAAATTTATCAACGCTGCCATACACCACGTGGAGGGCATCCCCTTTCTTTTCGATACAGACAACCCGGGCTTCATCGCCTTTTAATTCAATGCCACAATACTTCATGTCCCGGTAATATAGCCAAATAAGAGGTAAGCAACGCTACTCCCTTTCTATCACAACCGCATCTGTAACAAATTTTAAAAAGTCTATATCGATCCCATCCTGGTAATATTTTACTTCGAATGAAAATTCATCCGTGGTCGCAGGTGGAGTTCTTAAAAACAAGGCCATTATCGCTGGGACTTCAGGGTTTGTCAACAAGTATTCCTGCAATTGAAAACGTTTATAATAAATGTAGTTAGCCTCATCGAGCACGACGATGTCGAAAATGTCAGACAGATCAGTGCCAGCCGGATGGCTTACATCGAAATCTTTACCTGACGTAATCTTAATACTATCAATTATTTCATCGGTATTCGGAGGTACGGGATCACACGCATACGCTGAGGAGATCAAATCAAAATCCCGGATCATGGAATTTTGAGAAAAATAGTATTCCTGAATGGGCCGGATATAAATAGAATATAATCTGTATTCAACCGAATCCCCCAACTCTGTCACAATCAACTTTTGTGCTGTACTATCAGAATACGTTGCCTGGTAGTTGAACCATTCAAAGCCTTTCATTTTATATTTATCATGAAAGGGACCACAATCAATGCATGAGAATATCGCAAGGGAAATAGGAATGCAGAAACTTCCTGCAATAAGACCAATTCTTTTCTTAACCAGCATCTTGTAAAATAAAGCTATCGTTAGGGATTTTCATTTCAATTCA
>JANPKZ010000250.1:0-1978 GCA_031426295.1 Saprospiraceae bacterium | reverse complement strand
ATTATCGTAGATCGCATACAAAGCCTGTAACGTAGTACGGATATCATTAAAAGAAATTTCCTGTGCATGCAGTGATCGACCGCTTGTCTGGATATGATATTTCAGTTTTTGTGAACGATCATTACCGCCATATTTATACTTCATTGCCTTGGACCAGATTCGACGCGCTACCCGACCGATGACCGCATATTCCGGATCCACTCCATTTGAAAAAAAGAATGAAAGATTTGGAGCAAAGTCATCAATTGCCAGACCTCGTGACAAATAATATTCAACAAACGTAAATCCGTTAGCGAGGGTAAATGCCAATTGTGTTATTGGATTCGCACCGGCTTCAGCAATGTGATAACCAGAGATGGATACAGAATAAAAATTGCGGATATTTTCGTCAATAAAATACGCCTGCATATCACCCATCAGCCGCAATGAAAATTCTGTAGAAAAGATGCACGTGTTTTGTGCCTGGTCTTCTTTCAGGATATCTGCCTGCACAGTGCCCCGAACTGAATTGAGTGCCTTTGATTTTAATTGCTGATATACATCCGCCTCCAGTACGTCATCACCTGTGATGCCCATCAGCATTAGACCAAGACCATTATGACCCTCCGGGATAGCTGTATCATATTTTGGACGAGCCATTCCTTTGTCATCATATTTACTTTTCAAAACTTGTTCGACATGATCCTCAAGCTTATGCTCTTTTATATACAACTCACATTGCTGATCAATAGCGGCATTCATAAAAAACGCGCAAATCGTAGCAGCAGGACCATTGATGGTCATCGAAACGGATGTCTTTGGATCACACAGATCAAAGCCTGAATACAATCGTTTGGCATCATCGAGCGAACAAATACTTACACCTGAATTGCCAATCTTTCCATAGATATCCGGACGATGATCGGGATCTTCACCGTACAACGTCACGCTGTCAAATGCGGTGGACAATCGGTTGGCAGGCATGTCCTTTGACAGGTAATGAAATCGTTTGTTAGTTCGCTCCGGTGCTCCTTCACCGGCAAACATCCGTGTCGGATCTTCTCCTTTACGTTTGAAAGGAAAAATCCCTGCCGTAAATGGAAAGCGCCCCGGAAGATTTTCCTGTGTCACCCATTGGACTAATGTCCCCCAATCTTGCATAGTTGGTAATGCCACCACAGGGATCTTTGTTCCTGCCAACGAGCGTGTATACGTTTCGACTTTAATTTCCTTCCCACGTACGTTATATGAAAAATCATCGTCAACATACGTGTGTTTGATCTGGGGCCACTCTTCTATCCAACGCCACACATCACCATCGAGATCCTGCCTGAGCCTGTCAAATTCAGCACGGAGACTATTTACGATCTCTGTTTTTTCAGCCGATTCAAAATGGCCGGCAGATTCTTTGAGTGCATATAATAATGCAGCCTTTTTACTTTCCTTATTGGCCCAATCATCATAACTCCGGTTATTTTCAGAGATCTCAGAAAGATACCTGACACGGTGAGGAGGAATGATATAGATCTTTTCACTTTCACCGGTTTTAAAAGGAAAAGTTGTGTGCAGGGGAGCTTTCGCTTTTTCCTCCAGCACATTCATGATCTTCATGTACAGGGCATTGGTGCCGGGATCATTAAACTGAGAGGCAATCGTGCCAAAGACAGGTACTTTATCATCAGTTACATCCCACAATTCGTGATTGCGCTTATACTGTTTCCGTACGTCCCGCAACGCATCCAGTGCTCCACGCTTATCAAATTTATTGATGGCAATCACATCCGCGAAGTCGAGCATATCAATTTTCTCCAGTTGTGTGGCTGCACCATATTCGGGAGTCATTACATACAAACTTACATCGCTGTGATCGGTAATTTCCGTGTCGGATTGCCCAATGCCGGAGGTTTCCAGAATAATCAAATCGTATTGCGCTGCTTTCAAAATATCCACTGCCGATTGGACGTGTTTGGACAATGCCAAATTGCTCTGCCGCGTCGCC
>JANPKZ010000249.1:0-8955 GCA_031426295.1 Saprospiraceae bacterium | reverse complement strand
CAAATCATAAAAAGAAATACAAGTGTAGAGGAGAGTTTCATGTAATGAATATTTTGAATGTTATGAAATTTGCTTTTTTAGAGTTCACAAAATGTTATTCTCTATATATGACATGATACTTATCAGGTACGTATAAATTTTTTCATGCGCCACGTCCCGTTATTCCATAGTGACAGGAAATAAATTCCCTTTGGCAGATCACTTATATCAATCATCGACCTGGCTGCATTCATTTCCCTGATCTGCAATTCTTTTCCTTCCATGTTTATCACCCTGATACCCTGGATGTCACCCGGAAAGGAAATATTCAAAATACCATTTGATGGATTGGGATATAACTCAATGACCTTATCCTCCTCGTTTGTTACATGATACATAGAAGGAATTTCCACTACGGGGACATTCATGTTGGGCTCTAAAGCTTGTGTCCCATTAAGCTTTGTGATAATGACTGCATCAATAAATACCTGGTCATTGTTGTCGCTCGCATCACATTGAATCCGAAAGGAACCGGCAGGTGTGGGTACAAAGTTGGGAACAGCAATGGTCACTGAATGAGAGCTGTTATTAGTGAAATGAGTACCGCTTACGTACGATCCAATGGTCACCCAAGTATTGCTGCCATCCTTATATTGTACAAGAAAATCTTCTCCCACTTCCATACTGGTAGGATAATAATGAAAAGAGATTTCCAAACCAATGGCATCAAACAGGTTAAAGACGGGCGATGTCATAGAAGATTGAATGCCCGAATTGTCAGCCAGACGAATCGAATATTGCCCTTCAAATGAATTTGCGCTGCTTACCCTGTTTGCATCCGCTCCCCCATCAATCCAACTATCCCATCCTAATTCGAAATAAGTTGCCAGCAAGGTGACACTTCCGCCGGAAGGACATGAGTCGCAAGGAAAACCGCAATCAATGCCTGTTTCTCCCTGATTTTGGATATTATCAAAACATGTTGGACAGGCAGGACATGTACCACCACAATCGATCCCGGTTTCATTTTGATTTTGAATTCCATCCGTGCATGTTTCGGCGTTGCTGATGATATTGACGGTATAGTCTTCAACTTCACCTTCATTGAATTCGCCACAAAGAGGAGGAAAAGTGCCATAGGACATGCTGACTCGCATACGTGTCGAAACCGCAGGAGAAGTGGAAGGGACTGTAAAATTTATGGTTACTGCACCGGAACCCTGGGCTGATCCCTGGCCAACCTGCTCTCCTGAATCGTTCCAATCCTCATCATGATTATAATCAATCCATACGCGCCAGTATTTCGTTTGGGAAGCATGCCCGGGCGTCAGACTAATTGAATAAGCCGTACCAGCATTTAAAGTTGTATTGAGTGAAATATAATTTCCATAGCCATAATTTAATCCGCTTTCATTTGAGATGGATCCTAACACTACTTTTTTAATGAACTTACTTGCAGCATTTGCACCATTGGAAAAACAATACAGCGGTAAAGGGCCGCAAGGCAAAATGCAATTGCCAGCTTGGTTCACAGTATTCCGGATGATGTCACCCGGCTGTGGTCCGAATCCTTCTGCTAAATTGTAAAACCATCCATGACCAGGACTACAAAAACTCATCATCGTACCTCCATTGGGAGGGTAAGCCGGATAAGGCCCGGGACATGGACTAATACCCCCTTCATAAAAACAAGCATCAATGGAGGTATTATTTCCGTTCCAAATACATTCATGCGTATGCCTGGAACCTAACAAGTGTCCGAAATAATGACAGGTAGTTACAACATTCGAAAACTCAGAAGTTTGATTTAATGGACCAGCGCATTTACTCAGATCCGGATTCGGATTACACAATCCTGCTAAACTCCCATAGGAATGGGTGGTGAAGTTGGTGTAGTTAACCAACATGGCAAGATCACCATTGTAAAATCCGGTGTTATTCATGAAGGATTGCATCATGAGACTAGAACTAGTAGATGAATATGGGCTACTGACATCCCATGCCAACATCTCACTAACCACCATGTTAATCTGTTCGTTGGCAAAAACTACAATGCTTTGGTTCAGGACACCCATCATAAAATCCGTTGCCAGTATAGCCCCGCCTCTGGCAGCCACTAACTCATCATCCAACTCAATATATAGGCGGACACAATCATTGAGGTCCCGGGAGCTGGGCGATTGCAATACCTGGTCTGATGTATAATCTAATGTATCCACTGGTCCGCTGCATTCGAAATTAACTGGCTGGTCCATATCTTCGACATTAAATAATACATGTCTAAAATCTTCATCTCCCGGGATCAATTTGATTTCCAAATTTCCATGATTACCAGAAATGAAAGCCATAACCTGGTTACGGTATACCGATAATCCTACCAGTGAAAATGGATCACCTTCAATGATACCCTTGTAATGCAGCCCGGGTGTATACTCAACAGGTTTGGTGGGATCCGAACTGGCAAATAATTTAAAATCAGAAGTAACTATTTCATTCTTCTTCAAAAGAAGACTAATGTTTGTCCTCGAAGATGTAGGAATAGCAAGATTGACGAGATCATCTTTGGATTCTAATAATTTCGAAATACCTTCTTGATCAAGGATAAGAATTATACCTTTTTTCAAACCCTCAAGTGGCTGCTTCCCTCGATTAATATCACTGGTGACAAATGTAAAGAGGCTGCTTTTTGAAAAGCTTGCACCACTGCGCTGAATTTGTTCGATTTCTTTTCTAACAGCTTGTTGTGCAAACGTGAATGTTACAGTAAGTATTAGTATGAGAGTGATTATAAGATTTTTCATTTGGTTTAATTAAAAGTTTGAGAGTAATTAAAGAGTAATGATTTTCGCTGAGGAACTCATCCAGTTGTAATGATTAGCAATCTTAGATCTTTACAAATCTTGCTGTAGTAATTTGATTTCCTGACCGGATATACACTATATAAAGTCCGGCATCCAGTGAACTTATATCAAATCCTGTCGTAGTCTCGCCACGTACTTTCTTTCCAACATCCTGACCATTCACATTTATAATTCTCAAATGATCGATTTTGTGATCAGTTTGGATATAAAGCAGATCTGTCGCGGGGTTTGGATAAAGTATGATCTGTCCTGAATTTGATGGACGCTCTGAAATCTTTTTTATCTGCACATGCTCTTCAATCAATTCAGTCCCATTGAGTCTTATAATGCGCACCGCATCAATAAACACCTGGTCATTATTATCACTTGCATCACATTGAATCCGGAATGTACCAGATGATGTTGGGACAAAATTTGGAACTGTAACTGTTGCTGAGTAATGGGCATTATTTACAAAACCAGCACCCGAAACTAAATTTGCTATGGTCGTCCAATTCCCTGATCCATTTTTATATTGTATCCAGAAGTCCTCTCCGGATTCCATACTCACGGCAAAAAAGTGAAACGAAATCTGCACACCAATTGCTTGAGATAAATTAAAATTAGGTGATGTCATCGCGGATGCATTGCCACTATTGTCCGCCAACTGAATGGAATAAAGGCCTTCATACGAATTCGGACTGTTCACTCTGGTAACATCCGCGCCACCATCAATCCAGCTATCCATCCCTGTTTCAAAATAACTGCCGAGTAAAAGTGTGCTATCCGGCAACGTACATGCAGTACAAGGACCTCCACAATCGATTCCTGTCTCGCCCCCGTTTTGAATACCATCCGTGCATAAAGGACACGCAGCACAAGGACCTCCGCAATCCACTTGTTCCTCACCCTGATTTAAGATTCCATCTGAACAAGTAGGTGCTGCAGGGTTGATCACCACAGTATAGTCTTCTACTTCACCAGATGGAAGTAACCCACAGAAAGCAGGAAAACCAGCCAACTTCATTGACACACGCATCCTGGTGGATAATGATGGAGTACCAGGGGGAATAGTAAAGGTGAGATTTATAGTGTTGTTCCCTGTTCCTTGAGAAACACACTCACCCGCATCATACCAGTCAAAGTCCAAATTGAAGTCTATATAAAGCCTCCAATATTTAGTATTATTTCCACCTGTAAAATTAGGTGTCAAGGTAATCATATATGTATTTCCTGCGTTCAGATTGGCAGGGAGGGAAGTAAAATTTGCATACCCATTATTATTTCCACTTTGATTATTAAGATTGGCCAACACTACTTTCTTGATATATTCTTGCGTACCGCTGGCACCATTCGATTCACAGTATGCAACTGGTTGGCCACAAGGTGAAAGGCAATTTGAAGATGCATTTACACTATTCTTTATTACATTTCCTGGTTGGGATCCAAAGCCAAGATTGAAATTAATAAAAGAGCCATTCGAAGGATAACAATAGCTCATGATGGTGCCGCCCTCCGGAGGGATTATCCCTCCATCACAGCCACCTGTACCACCACAACCATCGATTTTGGTATTATTTCCATTCCATACACAAGCATGGGTATGATTAGAACCCAGCAGATGTCCAAACTCATGTGTGATTACAAATACCGGCCAGCTAAAGAGTGGCACATTACTGTAATTATGTCGAACCCCGCTAAAGCATTTACTATAGTCAGGACTGCTCGCACAAAGACCGGACAAGCCGGGCGCAACACCACCATAAAGCGAATCAAATGAAATAAGCTGGGAGAGGTCGCCATTAAAGTATTCTGTATTGGCCTGGTAGGATCCTAACATCTGCCCAGAATTACCGCCGGTGTATGGACTGTTAGTTGTCCAGGCCATGATCTCACTCAGCACCATCGAAATCTGCTCGTTGGCATAAATGACAAAACACTGATTGAGAATGGCCGTCATGTAATCAGTTGCAGGAACAACGCCTCCTTTAGCCGATACAACATCATCATTAATCTCAATATGAATTCGTACACAATCATTTATATCTCTGTTTTGTGGGTAAGACTTTAATTGTTGTTCTGTATAACCTACTTCATTGTCAACTGTACCACATTCAAACGGAATAATCGTTTCAAGATCCCTGTCATTATAAAACACATGTCTGTTTTCCTTGTCGTCCATCATCGGGCCTAAGACATAATTGCCTTCATCTGTAGCAACCATGCCCATAATTTGATTTTCAAAAATTGAAATAGCGACCAGGGAATTCGGATCACCTTCTACGATGCCCCTGTAATGCAGTCCGGGTGTATAATCCACAGCATGGCCGGGATCCGAGCTTGTATACAAATGAAAATCAGGTGCAAATATCTCATGACGATGCAACGTCAATACGATGAGTGATCGACTGGATACAGGAACCGGAATTTGAATAAATTCTTCCTTTGAGATAAGCAGTTGATGTATGGAATTGAGATCAATATTTACAATCGTCCCTTTTTTTAAACCTTCAAGCTGGTATCGATTGTGTATGTCAATTGACGCAAAACTGAAAATATTCGTTTTCCGAAATTCAGTTCCTGACGATTCCAACGATTTAATTTCACGCGAAACAGCTTGCTGGCTATGCAGAAGACTGCAGCAGCCTATTGCCATAGCAATAGCAAATAATAATCTAAACATGACGAGTTGAGTTAATGCAATGAAATACTATTTTTCTCTAATCCGCTCTAATGAAAAACGGCAATAACTTTCTCGAAAAAAGCCCAGGTTAATGACGCCCGGACGACCTAAATAATATTCTTATTCCAAACAAATTTCAATTGATATCGCACCATTGGTGCTCAAAACTTTTACATTCTCATGATCTCATACGCATTAGGGCTGCGACTGTATGCATCGGCAGGATCCCTTTGTTACTCCTAATATAAAGAACCTATCATTGGCGTACAGTATCCGGATGGGATTCGGTTGATATATCATGAAATCCGGTAAATCTGAATTTCATTCAAAATAAATATCAGGTGCTTACCTCCATTACACAGGAAACAACGTTATCCAGCCGGGATCCGAACACAGGCCTTAGTTCCGAGAATTTGGCCATCGGGACCAGTGATATTTTCAAGTGTATAGTTATGAGATGCTGCATCTGACAATAAGGTAAGCCGGCGACCGGTAAGCGTCATGCCCACAGATTTGTGATCCCTGCCATTATCATACGCATCCGCATGGATTCCCGGACCATTATCAATAATCGTAGCCTCCAGAATTTTCTCATCCTGCCGGAATACAACGCTGATCTTCCCACCCTCTGTTCTATTACGGATACCATGGAGCACTGCATTCTCTACAAATGGCTGAATCAGCATTGGGGGTATACTTATTTCATTTGGTTCTGATATGGAGTCAAGCTTAATCTCGTACACGAATTTTCCTTTAAACCGCATCTGCTCCAGTGCGAGATAATTGTCCAACATTTCCATTTCTTCAGGAAGAGTATGTTTGCCATCAACAGAACTATGCAGTGACAATCTCACAAGCTTCGCAAAACGTGAGAGATACCGGGTAGCAGAGGACTTATCATTATCCGCAATAAAATGCTGGATACTGCCGAGGCAGTTAAATATAAAATGCGGATTCATTTGTGCACGCAAGGCAGCCAGTTCAAGATCCTTAATCCTTGCCTTTTCAGCAGCATATGATTTTATCTGCTTCAACCGGAAATAATACAATAGCAAACCGGCAGTAATTAACAAAGCCACCATCAAACATAAAAACCACCATGTCCGCCACCAGGGCGGTCGTATCTCGAATGACCAGATCGCACTTTCACTCCAATCCTCTGCTTCATTCTGTGCCTGGACTTCCAATACATATTGATCCGGGCTTAGGTCCGCAAAATTGACCTGTCGATTCGTGGAATAGGTAAACGTGGTGTCCGTTTTGGATAAGCGATACCGATACAAAATTTCACCCTCCGATCTATAATGAAGACTACTAAAGATGATCGTCACATTATTTTTATAAAATGGGAGGTAAATTCCATCTGTATAAATAGTATCCCTGTTGTTGACCAAAAATTTCTCCATGCGCGGAGTCGGCATGGGTATGGCTGAAGGCATCGCTGTAAATCTCGCCAATCCTTCTTCAGTTGCAATCCACAACTCATTGTCTAACGTAGTCAAATCGTTAATTATATCAGATGGCAATCCATACTTTTGACTGATAACCTGAATTTTCCATTCACCATCCTGCAATGAATAGATCTTGTTAAGACCTTTACTTGTACATGCATAAAACTCACCTTGCGTTCCGACCTTTATTTTGGATATGATGTCTGAACTCAAGCCATTTTTAGTTGTCAGGTGTGTGAGGTTTTTATTCGCATCATAGATAAGCACCCCTGTTCCCTTGAATCCAAATACTATACTTCCATCCTGTAACAATTCGATATCCCGGGGACTATTGCGCAATACAGGGTGATCAAAAGGAGGTAATACATACTTACCATTCTTCCACAATCGTAATCCTTCTAACGTGGCTACCCAAACGTTTCCCTGCAAATCTTCCGTAACGGCAAATGTTCTTTTTGCTGCTAAGGAATCTTCCTCCATAAGATTATGACTCACTTCATAAGTTGAAGTATTCATTTGATAAAAACCAAAAGTGGAACTCATCCAGTATGACGTATTCCCAGGATCTTTCGAAATTTTTTTGGGAATCAATAATGACATCCTTGTTCCTGCACTATTTAAAAATTCAACTTTCTTCCATGCGCCGCCATCAAGATATTCTAAGGGTGTACTTCGCCATAATCGGTTTGCGCCGGGATCAAAATATAAATCCCAGAGGTCACCTGCAATGGGAGACGATGGTATTGGTAAGGCGAGATTTGTTTTGGGATTAATTTTCCAGACTTTATCAGGCCATACTCCTGCAAATACGGATTCGCGATCAGTTGTTACTCTAAGTACATTCGATTTTGTAAATTCAACTTCACTCAAAAAAACATCGACAGAAGTATTTTTGCAATAAAAGACACCTTTATCAAGTGTTGCTGCCCACCAGCCACCCTCCGTATCAAACAATACATCACATACTCTGTAGTTTTCTAATATATTTTGACCTTGCCCCAACCGGAATTTTTCAAGAGAATCATATTTAAATAAGCCAGCTTTCGTTCCTTTATAGGACGCAACCATGATGACTCCATCTGGTGCTTGTTTAATTTTAGCAAATGTAAACCCTGTGGTAAAATTTGAAATCAGGTTATTCTGATTGAATATCCATACCTGTCCATTATGGGCAACCAGAATATTTTCCTTACCAACGGGCCAGGCACTTAACTGAAAATCCTCAAAGGTTGTAGTGGATTTTAATTCATGCAGTTTACTAAAAGCACTTTCTCTCCTTTCCAGTATGTCAATCTTTACCTGAAGGTTTTTCGCATATATATCGGTAGCGTTTTGGATGGCATAGGTTATTCGTCCATCAACGTTTGTAATTACAACATTTCGATTTTCAGATCCACGAAGAACATTATAGGTACCATCGGGCGAGACAACTAAAAAGCCGAGGGGATTCATTGAAATCCAAACGGTTCCATTTTGAGCTATGGTTATCTGATCTATAAAAGATATTTTATCCTTAAATTTTTTGATGACGTGGTTGAATTCCCATGGGCTTACAGTATCATTTTCAATCATCCACAAAGACCAATCCAGTCTGGAAAACCAAATCCTGCCTTTCGAATCTTCCGCCGGAACAAACGTTTCAGCGCCCGTATATCCACTGGTATCTACAGGCCTGATGAATTCGTATCCATTGAACCTGCAAATCCCCTGGTTGGTCACCATCCACAAAAACCCGTTTTTGTCCTGGAGCATATCGAAAACTTCATTCCCCGGCAGTCCATCCTTTGTGGTATACTGTCGCCATGACTTATGCTGACCCATCAGTGAGTCAGATAAGCCCCAAAGGAATAGTAAGGTGAGGAAGAGGTGTTTTATCCGGCAAACAGGCACAATGCAATATTTAATGTAAAATATACTGCGTAAGTCGGGAATAAATGAAAAGTGGTAAAGAATCTATTAGATTCGGTTAGAAATCGCAGTATAACGCCCGTATGACTCAGCA
>JANPKZ010000248.1:0-27475 GCA_031426295.1 Saprospiraceae bacterium | reverse complement strand
CACAATATTTCCCTGCGCACCATAGAGAAATTGAGTGCCTCCGAAAATTGAAAATATGTGACGATGTATGCGTTTATGTACGCCTAATCTTGCGTAAACAAAATGAAGCTTGTCAGGTGTGAGTGTGTGAAAATTGCTTCTTGCACCAAAGCCAGGAAAATTGGAAGTGGATGTTTTTTGAAATTCAAAACCGTCCTTCTGTAACGTGTATCCACCTGAAGCAGATAATTGCAAACCTGATCCAAGTCCATAGCTTACTCCTGCTCCTGCACGAACCGAAGACCCTGATGAAACAAGACGTGCGGGTGATGGAACATATACTGCTGTTACTTCGGCATATATGGCAAAAGGGTGTCGTTTAATTATGACCGGTGCTGAACTTTGGTGTAACTCCCTTTCATCAATAGGAATAGTGGCAAAGAGAAGATCTTCAACAGGTGAAGTTGGTATGGAATAACGGGCTTCATTTACCAGTTCAACTGGTAATGTTGCTTCTGAAGCAACAACATTTTTGTCTATCGATGCAATTTGGTCATTCTCTATCGATTTAATATTGTCCTTCTCTGACGATGAATTTATTTCCTCTGCTACAATCTCAGAATGAATTTCAGTGGGTTGCTGATCAATGTTTGATGTGCTGATCCTTGTTGATGTAGTAGAATTTACATTCTGATCATTTCGGGTTAAAGTGGCTCCACCGGGTGTGGAAGCCACTTCACTTGAAGGAGTTTGTGTGGGTTGATTGTCCTTCAAATCTCTGGTATATGTTTTTGATTTTCTATTAGACTTCGTACTTGCTGAAATATTTGAAGCCCTATTTTCATCAACGGATAGGTTTTTGACATTCTCATTGTTGATTATTGATGCTGTTGCATTTTCATTTTCATTCAATGGAATTTCTGTATTGGAAGCAGTTATGTCAGAAGATTGCAAAGTATTGTTCGGCAAATTATTTTGATTCTGCTGAGTAGGGACATCAGGTTGATGAGGAATATCATTCGAATTCAGAAATAATAATGCAGAAGCAACAGAGATGATAATCCCTGCTGCACCAAACCACCAGAAGATGGCAGTCCTGCGTCGTGGTTGTTGATCGAGCAGGCGGATCATATCCTGTCTGTGTGCATCATCTATCGGGAATTGTTTTTCTTCCCATTTTTTCCGGACGATATCATCGAAGTTATTCTTCATTTCAATGATGTTGATTTAGATTCTTTTAAAATACTTTCCCGCAATTTCTTTCTCGCTTCAAACACATGCCATTTCGATGTGCCCTCAGAAATATTCAGCATGGCGCCGATTTCTTTATGACTATATCCATCAATCGCAAACAGGTTAAATACTTGTCTATCGATAGGTGACAATTGTTGGATCATCTTCATCAGGTGATCGGCATCAATGTCTTCCAGGATATGATTGACTTCACCTTGTGGCCATGCATTTTCATTTATTGACTGACCTTGATATACATTGACCTGGTAATGTTTTTGTTGTGATCTGAATTCGTCAATGATGCTTCGCAGTGTAATCTTTGACACCCATGCTTTGAACGATCCGGAGTGATCATATTGGTCCAGGTGTTGCAGCACCTTCAGAAAAGCGAGATTTAATCGGGATCCCGCTTCCTGATGGTCTTTGCAGTATCGTAGCGATATCGACATCATATAGCTGTAGCATTGATCATATAACCGGAGTTGTGATTTCCGGTCACCATTAATGCATTGCTGGATAAGACGATTGTCGATATTCATAGTTAGACGTAGAAAAGGCTACTAACCGATCATTCCCTCTAAATGACCTGATAGCAGCCCTTTTCTCAATAAGAGATCTTTAGGATCTTGCCCATCACTCCTGTTTTACAAACCGGCCAAAGTACATTTGATCATTGCTTCTTAGGTTGATGTGATATAACCCAGATGCAAACTGATCTACCTCGATGTTCAAGATACCATTGTTGCTCCTCACGCTGCCCGCTTTCACAATTCTTCCCTGCATGTCCACAACCTGAACATCAAATGAAGAAAGTGTAGCAGGTACTGTAATATTTATCTCATGTTTTGCCGGATTAGGTGCTATCGAAACTTCGATACTTGTTGGCTCTTCGACAGCAACTGAATTTTCAACGATCAGAACTACCTGCAAATGATGAGGATCTTCTGGTGAAAGTGTTACCCAGATATCAGGTGATTGAATTCCAGGTATGTCATACGTAATCCTGTGTGTACCGAAGGCAAGATTTGGAAAAGAGAATACGCCACCCTCACTACTGATTGTATAATCCTTTGGTGTTCCATATTGATCACTCAACAGGATCGTTATCCCAGCCTGTCCTTCTTCATCACGAGAATGTTGTCCCTCATCTGCAGTGAATCCTGTAGGATCAGTAATCACACCACCAATCACACCTGTACCATTAGTTGTATCAACTGGAATCATCCTGATATCAGTCGTTACCTGTGGATAATTTGGTAAGACATGTGGATCTGCACTGGTCCATTCTGCACTACTTAGATGATATGTGGGCAGGTATTGATCATATCCGTTTGTACCTGGTGCAATGGTTGCTTTTAACAGGTATAAACCATTTGGTAAGTTTTCCATGAAGTAAAAACTTTGGAAGATCAAGGATGAATCGACTAATTCAAAAGCAGCTCCATTCTGATCTACAGCATATGCGTAAACAATACCCGTTAGATTCAGAATACTATCTGCAGTTACAAAACCAGTGATTATATTTTGACCTTCTGCCGGATCAAGACTCAAAATCTCGATGCAAGTAGAATCCACACAACCAAATATATCATAAACCGTAACGCAATACCAACCTGGCTCAGTGATCTCAAGTACGTTCTGAGTGGTATCTCCATTCGTCCAAACAGCGTACAATAATGGTGTTGCAGTTTGAATGATAATTTGTGGTGTACCAAAGTTTTGATACTCAAGCCCAGTGTAACATGAGTCAAATTTGAAATTACATGCACTGGCGATACAACCGGTCGCATCAGTTACAGTCACACACAAATCGTGAATTCCAAAATCAACAATTTGAGATTGTTCGGATGCGCCATTCGACCAGGCGTATGTGAATGGAGCTTCGCCCTGGTACGGATATGCTGTATATTCAATGCCTCCTCCGGGATGCGGTATTGATTCAATGTAAACATAGCATGTATCAAAATTCCAGAAGTACACATCTGCACAGGAAGTGCTGGTGCATCCCTGGCCTATATACGTGACACAGTATGTTCCGGATTCTGTAACTGTAATATCAGAACCTGTTGCGCCATTGGACCAGGTGTAAGTACCGTTGCCGCCCCACACATAAGCTGAAATCGTTGCTTCTTCATTACTGGTATAATTAACGGAGGTGAAAACTTCACACTGGTTGAATAAACTATCAGCGCAGGCAACAGATTCACAGCCAAATGAACTTGTTACGGTTACACATGCGTACGCATTCGGAAAAGACAATGGGATGACTGAAGTTGTATCACCAGTATTCCAGAGATATTCGAAAGTTCCAAAGCCCCATGCAAATGCTTCAGCAAACCAATTGCCGTTAGTATCCGGATATGTAATAACCCATGAAGCGCATGAAAACTGAAGGCTGTCAAAGTCAACGTATGTACATGCTTCAGTGACACAATCATCTCCGATGGTAACTGTCACACAATAGCTGCCAGATTCAGATACTTCAATTGTTGGATTGGAAGATCCATCAAACCAGAGATAGGATACAGGACTTCCTGGAAGACTATAAACCGGATCAACATAAACACTTAATGTAGCAGTTGCAGTATCAACATATAGGACATCGACGGCAGCATAACAGTAGTATGAAGGATCAAAACAACCGGAGGCTTCGCATCCGGAACTTGTCGTCATAGTCACACAATACTCCTGGGAAAGATCTGTAACATAAATAATCTGACCTTGCTGACCATTTGACCACACAAACGTTGCTGAGTCACCCCAGAAAAAATCACCCGCAGCATATAAAGCAATTGTATTTGAATCTGCCAGGTATGCATATACATACACATAACATGAATCAAAGGGCGCGTAATCAATACATGATGAAGCTGTGCAGCCGTTTGCATCAGTTGTTGTGACGCAGTATAAACCCGGACTTTGCGGATATATATATTCACCGGTTTCATTTGTAGACCACAGATAAGTTAATGGAGGAAATCCATAACCCTGTGCCACTAATGCACCACCCGGATCCTGGAAAATCCAAACTTCACAGAAATTTGGATCCTGTAAGAATACACATGTGCTATAAGAGCAACCTGTGGAATCTGTTACTGTTACACAGTACGTACCCGGACCTGCATTAAAAATTGTGCTTGTATTTTCGCCGGTACTCCATGTATACTGATACGGAGCCGGACCTGTTCCTTCTGCTACAAGTATGTACGTTCCATCCTGGTTAGGATTGGCACTGATGTATGCAAAACAATTGGGGAATGTATCCTGGAAAGTATAACAATCGATCGCTTCGCAACCAAAAGGGAATGTAACGGTAACACAGTATTCACCTGACTGGTAAGGTGTAATAGCTTCCGTTGTCTCACCTGTACTCCACGTATACGATGCTGTGCTCGAGAATGGCGTCCATGCGATGAGCTGCGGTAATGCTCCCGGATTCCAGACTTCATTAATGATGACAATGCACGAATCGACCGTGATGTTCTCACAATATGCAAAATCGGCTTCAAAATCAGCGGGAGTGCTTGTAATTGTGAAATCCTGGGAAAGCCATGTCCCCCAGCAATTGACCGTACCTACCTGTAACCAGCCAAGCACGTTATTTGGTGCGTTAAACTCGTACTGATAAATCCCATCAGCATTGGTCGTGACGGTTTCAAAAATGCCTGTTGAATCTGCAAAAAACGCCGTGATCGTCACGGGAACATTTTCAACGGGGTCACCATTGACGCCGGTTACGAATCCATGCACGGTCACTGCATCGGCTGCAAGCCGGAACAATGCCATGACTGTAAAGAGGGAAGTGAGTAAAAGTTTTCGTTGCAACATACTTATATCAGTTATTTTGGTTTAGATAATACCTGGTTATGATCCCTTATACGGATGCTGGGATGTGAAGGTTGGGTGGACCCAAAAATTTTTTTTCAAAAAAAGAGCAACTATGGCATTGATCCCGTTAGCGGAACGTATGAGGCCCAGGACATTAGAAGATATTCTGGGGCAGGAACATTTATTAAGTGAGAATGCAATTTTGCTCAAAGCGATCAGATCCGGAAAACTTCCTTCCATGATATTGTGGGGGCCTCCCGGCGTCGGCAAAACTACGCTGGCGCGGGTGATTGCCAATGAAGCAGGACGGCCATTTGTCCAGCTTTCAGCAATTAATAGTGGTGTTAAGGATATCAGGGATGCAATAGATCAGGCCAAAAAGCAGCGGTTTTTCGACCGGGCTGGTCCT
Source organism: Saprospiraceae bacterium (assembly GCA_031426295.1). Classification (GTDB taxonomy): domain Bacteria; phylum Bacteroidota; class Bacteroidia; order Chitinophagales; family Saprospiraceae; genus Opimibacter. The sequence continues at coordinate 22,026 of JANPKZ010000248.1, read as the reverse complement.
ATTATGTTTATTGATGAGATTCATCGCTTCAGTAAGTCGCAACAAGACAGTCTTTTAGGTGCTGTGGAAGACGGTACGATCACATTGATCGGGGCTACTACAGAGAATCCCTCCTTTGAGGTCATATCAGCACTCTTGTCCAGATGCCAGGTGTATGTGCTGAAGCCGCTGGAAGCCGATACGATGCGCAAGCTGATCCAAAGGGCGATATCAGAGGACACAGAACTAAAACAAAAGAAATTTATCATCAAAGAAGATGCGGCCTTGCTTCAGTTGACAGGGGGCGATGCGCGCAAACTTTTATCTGCTCTTGACCTGATCAGTAGCCAGGAAGCAGATACCGTTATTATCGACAATGAATTAGTCACAAATGCCATCCAGCGCAACATCACCTTGTATGATAAAACCGGTGAACAGCATTATGATATTATTTCAGCTTTTATAAAATCCATGAAGGGGTCTGATCCCAATGGCGCTATCTATTGGCTGGCAAGAATGCTGCATGGGGGTGAGGATATCAAGTTTATCGCAAGGCGCATGGTCGTTCTTGCCGCAGAAGACATTGGTCTGGCAAATCCAAATGCACTGCTGCTAGCGCAAGCCTGTGCCAATGCGATCCAGTTTATTGGCATGCCTGAAGCACGAATCGTCCTGGCAGAAACTGCTATCTATCTTGCTACGAGCCCCAAATCCAACAGTGCTTACATGGCGATCAATAAAGCTATGGATCTTGTACAGAATACAGGATCATTGAGTGTCCCGTTGCATATCCGAAATGCGCCGACCCAATTGATGAAAAGTCTTAATTACGGTACGAATTATAAGTATCCCCATTCCTTTGAAGGTAACTTTGCAGAACAGGAGTTTCTTCCTGACGAAATATCCGGTACTACTTTTTATTTTACCGGCGACAATAAGCATGAGGAGGAGATTGCGCGTAAAATGAAGGGATGGTGGGGGGAGAAGTACGAAGGTTGAAGTACGAACGACGAATTTTTGACACCGGATTAAAGGATGCCAGATGCTGGACTTATGGCGCACTCTTTCTAGCGATTTATATTATGAGTATGATGGGCCGAGAGTGAGAATTGATTAAGGTTGATGAGTGAGCTTTTTTTGACACTAGACTTGTGGTGAACTTGTCGAATTCATTAAAAAATCAGACGCCAGACGCTTGGCGCAGTAAATTAATGAAAGAGTATTACAAATAACAAGCATCGAATGATCTAAGAAAACAAAACTTACAATTATAGAGTCTAGAGTCTGGCATCTGGCGTCCTTCAGTCTGAAATCAAAAAATCATTGCACTGGGCAAAGCCTACTCGATCAATAGATCAAACACAATTGAAAATCAACATACAAAGATGATCGTATACAAATTTGGCGGCACCTCGCAGGCGACAGCAGAACGAATGAAAGCGGTGGCGGACCTCGTGACGCGGGATGAGCAGCAAAAGATTGTGGTGTTATCGGCAGTATCGGGGACGACAGATTCACTGATCAAATTATCGAGTCGTCCACCCACAGAGACCCAGGAGATCCTGGAAAGGATGAAGTCTCAATACATGACATATGTGGAAGAACTTCTCACAGATCATGAATTAAGGACAAGTGCGAGTGATTTTTTGCACAAGATATTTACCACGCTTGAAGAGAAAATGGCTGATCCTGCGACTCGGGATGAACGATGGTTTGTGGCAAATGGAGAGATGATCTCTACACTGCTGTTTAGCTTACTGCTCCAGGAGCGAGGCCATGACGCCTGGTTGTTATCAGCTTTTGACTTTATGCGTACAAGAGGAGGTGAGCCGGATATGATTACGATAAAAGAACTGCTGAATAGTGCTATTACCAAAGCTGGTCATCATCACCTCTACATCACCCAGGGATATATTTGTGTGAATGAATCGGATTGCATCGATAACCTGCAACGCGGAGGCAGTGACTACAGTGCGACAATCATTGGCGCTGCGATGAATGCGGATGAGATACAGATCTGGACAGACATTGATGGTGTGCATAACAATGATCCGCGGATTGTCAAGAAGACAAGCCGTATTGATGAATTGAGTTATGCCGAAGCTGCAGAACTTGCATATTTCGGTGCAAAGATCCTGCATCCGTTGTGCGTTCGTCCTGCACGTGAAGCAGGAGTACCCATTCGTTTGCTCAATACGTTGAATCCGGAATCGGAAGGAACCATCATACATCGTGAATCACTTGCAGACGATGGAGGTGTAAAAGCCGTAGCGGCAAAGGACAATATCACAGCGATCAATATCCGCTCATCACACATGTTGATGGCGCATGGCTTCCTTCGAAAAATATTTGAAGTTTTTGAACATCATAAAACTTCTGTTGACATGATCACCACAGCAGAAGTTGCTGTATCCCTTACCATCGATGATGACAGCCACCTCGATAAAATTGTGGAAGACCTGAAAGAATATGGTGTCATCACGGTCGACAAAAATCAATCTATCATCTGTGTCGTCGGTGCATTCAAAAAAGATCAATCAGGTATCGCTGTCCAGGTACTCGAGCCCCTCAAGGACATTCCCATCCGCATGATCTCTTCAGGTGGAAGCGAAAGCAACATCTCAGTCTTAATCGACTCTCAGTACAAGAAAAAAGCCCTGGAAGCACTGAACAGGGATTTGTTTGGGCACGAATAGCGCATGGCTTGCATGGTTAGCATGGCTCGCATGGCTTGACCCTGAAAGGGTCGCATGGTTAGCATGGCTCGCATGACATGACACTGCAGGGGTCGCATGGTTAGCATGGCTCGCATGACATGACCCTTTAGTGGTCGCATGGTTAGCATGGCTCGCATTGTATGACACTGCAGGGGTCGCATGGTTAGCATGGTTTGACTCTGAAAGCTTCGCAAGGTTAGCATGGCTTGACCGTGTAGGGGTCGCATGGATAGCATGGCTAACCCTGCATGGTTAGCATGGATAGCATGGCTCGGATGGCATGACACTGCAGGGGTCGCATGGATAGCATGGCTCGGATGGTTTGACCCTGAAAGGGTCGCATGGTTAACATGGCTTGACCCTGTAGGGGTCACATGTCATTAACCATGGGTGTAACCCATGGGGTATGACAAGATCTACCTCTCAGTAGCTCGACCCTGAAGGGGTCGTACTTTATGTCACCAGGCAAATCATTGAAGTAAATATGAGGTTTACGAAGTATCTCGACGCATTCTTTCGTTTTAGACTGGGGTTTTTATCTTTATTCCTTCAAATCCAAGCGTCTTCCATGTCGACAGATAAACAAACACTTGTGGATCAGCAGATCCTGCAGGAAACAGCTAAGCAATTTGCTGCGACTCATATCCTTCCACATGTCATGGAATGGGACGAAAGCCAGCATTTCCCAATGGACCTGATGCACCAGCTGGGTGACCAGGGATTCCTGGGCGTGCTGATCCCGGAAGAATATGGAGGTTCAGGTCTTGGATACCAGGAATATATCACGATCATCACCGAAGTGGCCAAGGTTTGCGGTTCTATCGGACTATCACTGGCTGCCCATAACTCACTTTGTACAAATCACATCTATACATTTGGTACTGAAGAACAACGGAATCGCTGGATCCCGAAACTGGCGTCCGGCGAATGGGTAGGCGCCTGGGGATTGACAGAGCCCAATACCGGTAGTGATGCGATGCGCATGCAATGTGTTGCTGTCCAGGATGGTGATGAGTGGGTCCTGAATGGTACAAAATGCTGGATCACACACGGAAAATCCGGTCATGTCGCAGTTGTAATCGCGAGGACTGGTGATTTGCTTGATAGCCACGGTATGACTGCTTTTGTGGTGGAGCGTGGTACTCCAGGTTTCAATGCAGGCAAGAAAGAGAATAAGCTCGGAATGCGTGCATCGGAAACCGCAGAAATGATCTTTACTGATTGCAGGGTTCCTGCAGCAAATGTGCTGGGAAATGTTGGTGATGGATTTATACAGTCCATGAAGATCCTCGATGGTGGTCGAATTTCAATTGGTGCTTTAGCTCTCGGTATCGCAAAAGGAGCTTATGAGGCTTCTGTAAAATATTCACAGGAACGTCATCAGTTTGGAAAACCGATTGCAAGTTTCCAGGCGATCAGCTTTAAGCTGGCGGATATGGCGACAAAGATTGAAGCAGCAGAATTGTTGTTACGCAATGCAGCTGATCTAAAGAACGCAGGTAAAAAATGTACGAAGGAAGCTGCGATGGCCAAGTATTATGCTTCTGAAATAAGTGTGCAAGTGTCTACTGATGCGGTGCAGATCTTCGGAGGATATGGATATACAAAAGATTTTCCTGTAGAGAAATTTTATCGTGACAGCAAGCTGTGTACGATTGGTGAGGGAACTTCTGAAATCCAGAAGATGGTGATCGCGAGAGAGATTATGAAAGGCTAAGGCTAAGGCGAAGGCTTAGACGAAGGAATAAGGTTCAGCAGATTTTTCTGAATGAATATGATTTGGTCTTGATTTAAAGTCATTCCGTATCCTACAGGTTGAAGTAAGAATGGATTCGACAAGCTCACCACAAGTAAGGAAGAAAGAATACCGAATGGTTCGACAAAAGCTCACCACAAGTATGGAAGTAAAAAATGAATACCGAATACTGAACACAGAATACTGAACACAGAATACTGAACACAGAATACTGAACACAGAATACTGAATACTGAACACAGATGAAGCACTTCATAATTCTCCTATCATTTCTTCTATCGGATCAACTATACGGACAGATCACCTCTGCCTGGACAGGATATTTTGAAGGGACACTACTTGGCTTTATAGCACCTCTCGAAGGCAAGGCACAAGGCAATGCATGGAAAGGTGTGATCAATGTAAATGGTTATGTGATCAATCTTGATGGCTCCATTGTAGGTGACAACTGCGAGGGCACCATGAGTGATCCTCAGACGCAGACGGCGATTCCTTTCAGGTCCCGGATGTCGGGAGATCTTCTGACGATCCGTATCCATGATGTCAATCCATTGACCGGATTGAAAGAGGATATGGAGCTGGTGTTCGAGAAAAAAAGCGAAATCTCAGGAGGTCAGACAACTTCTCAGGAAGAACCTTCTACGTTCCAGGTTGTCAAAGGAAAGCTGGATCAAAATCTTGTGGGCAGATGGCGGTATACTAATTCTTATGTCAGCGGCGAATTCAGCTTTGCGACAGATTATTTTATGAAAGTAAATGCTGATGGTTCACTCCTTTACACCGATGGCCGCACTGCCGGCGGCGGACCTAATTCCTCCATTGATTCAGGTGATGGTGATGTCTACACCGTATCCTGGAAGGCAGAAAACAAAATGATCTATTTAAATGATGGTAATGGCTGGCAGGAATATGCGAGGTATTACCAGGAAGGAAATAATCTTATGTTGACGTATGGGAATGGAAATAAGCAGGTGTGGGAAAGATTCTGATTTTAGATTTTGGATTTTGGATTTTGGATTTATAATTTTGGATTTTTAATTTCCTGTTTTTAATTATTCCAATTCCCGCTTTCTAATTTCTAACCTGCTTCAGCTTTATCTTGCTTTTACCAATTTCTCAATCCAGAATTTTCCTTTCAATTCAACACGTAGTAAATACATAACTGAAGGATAATGCTGAAGATCAAAGGAGTTTTCTTCATTATCACTGTTCCCAATATTTCTACCGGTCATATCTAACAACGATACTTTTCCTTCTTCATTTTTCCAAAGAATATTGACAATTCCTTCGTTTACATGATTGATGAAAAGATATGGTTTGTCTGCTGGTGAACCAGGTTCTGCAACACTGGTTGTTCCAACTTTAATATCAGTAGCGAACATTTCAAGTCCTCCACGTTGATTGCCAATAACCAATTCAAAAAAACCGTCATTGGTAATATCCGCTAATGCAGGCGAACTTCGTGTGCCGATGTCAAGATTTCCATATTCAACATCAAGCAAGGTGAATGAACCTGTTATCCCATTTTGAAGATCACCATATATTGAAATCTTCCCGGGATCATTTCCTGTAACAAGTACAAAACCATCATCTGTTTTGACAATGGAAGGTGTACTGTATTGTGGCAATCCCGGAGGAATATCAAATAACGCCCTCCCAAAGCAGGCTGTGTTCGGACTTATGGTGATATCAGAATTAAAAAATGCCGAACCGGCCGAACCCACATTTTGCAAATAATTAAATGCACCACATCGTCCCGCTCCATCAGCATTCCCCGTACGTTCACCTATGACCAGATCAGATAATCCATCACCATTTATATCAACGATCTGTGGAGTTGCTGACACACCGACTGTTATATTCATATAAGGATATACAGGTGCTTCAAACATCATGGAATCACCTGCAGGAGCAATATTTTTATAAAAAAATAATTTCCCATTTTGATCACCGACAACGAGGTCTACACTTCCATTGTTATCAATATCTCCAAATGCAGGAGCAAAATCAAATGTTGGATTTGTAGCAAACTGGCTCATGCCCAAATAATCATCTGTCACTAAAATAAAGACTGGCTGTTCTGGTGTGCCTGCATTTTTAAAATACCATAAATATGGAATACGGGTTTCGCTTGCTTCTGTAAAATGATATCCACCCACTACGAGATCTAATAATTCATCACCATTAATATCAGCGAATACAGGACGGCTATGTGAGCCAAGATCAACCATTTCATTTTGGAATGCACCTTTCTCAGTGAGTTGGTATTCCAGTGGACCATCGGTAAAAATATTATCATCATATCGCCACACACTCTGACGGTCTTCAGCTAATGATCTGGAATTCACCGCCGCCATAAATTCAGGCTCCGGATCATCATCCAGCTCTACACTATATGCTCCGATGAAATACGGGATCTCCACAGGAATATCATTGTTTGGAAAATTTACATCCTGCGCAACCATCCACCCCTGTTGCGGTGTACCTCCATTTATTAAGGCTGTAATCCGTTTTGATGAAATATCGCCGAGGTAAGCATCAAGATCACCATCGAAATCGTAATCAAGTGACATAACTGTACTACCTGAATGTCTTGGCTTGATCGGATCTTCACCTGTAAAATTTCCATCAGAACATTCTGCCGGTGTTTCACTGAGATAAACTTCTTCGGTAAACTCACTCTCAAGAATTTTACCCCAGCAAATATCTGATAGTTCAAACCGGAGCGAATCCCTTCCCCACCCTTGTTCGACCGAAATATTTTTATAAAAATGAATAAAGCTGCCCCCAGGCTCAAACGCAAGTATATCCAGGTCTGTATCTCCATCGACATCTTTTACAGAGGGAATATCATCCCATGATACATACAGGTTGGTTAACCCGCCACTTACTACGATCTGCAGATAATTTTGCCCACGATCAGGCACGTGTTGAAAAGACCATGTATTATTTTCATATGCCCCCTTGTAGACAGTTACACCTGCAACTCCTGACCGGATCGAACTGGTGAAAATATCCTCAACACCATCACCATTATAATCCGCGATATAAACCCAATCATATAACGGTGGAAAAATGGATTCATATTCCCATGTCTGGATCCAACGGCCGGATGCCGGAAGACGAACATATGTCCGAAGAATATCACCCTGCCTGTCAAAGCTAACCAGGTCCAAAATGCCATCGCGGTTAAAGTCAATATTGGTAAACTGCGGTGCATTCATGCCTCCCGTCCAGGCCATAGATAATTCCCCGCCATTATTGTGAATGGCTGGATCAAATCGCTCCTGAGCATTGATAGGGACAACAGCACAAAGCAGTAAAAGGAAAAAAGCCGAAATCCGAATTATATTCATATTTGTAAGTAGTCTCTCAAAAATAGGGCAATGTTGCCACATGAAATGTCGTATATCATCAGTGCCATACATTCCGGAGCCCATTAACAGTATAAAAACATGACACAGCAGTATAACGAGCGATCCTATTCCATTCATCCGTCCACGATCATCATGGTGCTGGTCTTTATGGGAATTACCGCCCTGTTTGGCGCACTTACCTTTGCATATCTATACGCACGGGTGGATAAGGAAATGAGTAGCATCCACATTCCCTTACTGTTTGTCATCAATTCCATCGTGCTGGCATCCAGCAGTTTTTTTATTCAGCAATGCAGAAAAAATTTCGACCTCAGAAATGAACCCAGGCTGCTGAAAAATGGATATCTCACCCTTGCTGCAACAATTCTCTTTCTCATTTTGCAATCTATTGCCTGGAATCAGCTGATGCAAAAACAATTGCTTCCAGGTTCGTCGGGAGGTCATGGGTATCTGTATGCCATTTCGATTCTTCACTTTCTCCACGTGGTTGCAGGTATTCCATTTCTTGTTCGGATTATCTGGCCATTATATCTCGCTTATAAGGAAGGTAATTCCGCTTTATTCTTTATCAATGATGCCAATCGCAGGAAGCTGAAACACACAGCATGGTACTGGCACTTTATTGATGTGATTTGGGTATATCTCGTCGGATTCTTCCTGGTAAACAGTATGCTGTGAGAGAAGTGAGAGAAGTGAGAGGAGTGTGAGCGAGAGAGTTAAAACATTTTACATCACCAGTAGTGTACGTTTTTTCAATCCATGCCAGCCATGCAAACCATGCCAGCCATGCCTCATTGACAATGGCAAACACAGCGAAATAGTAAAATCACTGAATATCCAAAGACTCCGATATCTGCCTGATCTCAATCCCATCAAACCTTCCGGAGCTCATCCATAATAATACATTCCTTTCTTTTAGCTGGAGATTTCTAACTGTTTCTTCAAGCTCCGCACCGCTTGTGGTAATGATGAGATTATCTTCATTAAAATGAGAGGCAAGCTGATCCACTGATAAATCCGGTAATTTTTTAATAGCAAGTGTGTGAGGACTATAATATACGATTCGTATATCCGCACCTTTAAGTGCGTCTTTGTATTGAGGCAGGAACTCAGGGTTCAGCGAACTAAATGTATGCAGTTCGAGAATGGAAACTATATGTGATGAAGCATATTTTTCGCGCACTGCCTGGACTGTCGCTTTTACTTTAGATGGCGCGTGTGCAAAATCGAGATATGCAATCAGGGAAGCACTTTTATGGATTAATTGTAATCGTTTTTGTGCGCCTTCAAATGTTGCTGCACCATAATAAAATGCATCCGTTACAAGACCCAGTTTTTCAACAACCCATTTTGCCGCAGCCAAATTTTGCATGTTGTGAATGCCAAATATTTTCAATGAATGCAACTGCCCGTCATCATCCGTGAGAATAACATTTCCATCTTGCATTAGATATGGCAGGATTGAATATGGGATCAATTCAGCCCTGGGTGAAATATCCTCAACCATCTGCACCAGGTCAGCATCATCTTTGCAATAAATGAGTATATCCATTGGTCCCAGTGATTCGATGAGCTGGCGGAAAGGAGCTTTGTACGATTCATACGTTGGAAACACATTCATATGATCCCACGCTATACCCGTGATCACCGTGAGCTGGGGACGATAGTGCAAAAATTTGGGGCGCGGATCATCCGGACTGCTCAGGTATTCATCTCCTTCGAGAATAATGATGCCGGCGTCCGATATCGAGACAGGATCAAGTTCGCCAATAGCTGCCCCGATCATGCGGTCTGCCTTCATGCCGGCATGATCCAGAATATGGGCGATCATACCTGATGTGGTGGTTTTCCCATGGCTGCCCGCCACTACGACCCGGATCTTGTTTTCGGAGAGAGAATAAATGAATTCGGGGAAAGACTGAATCCTGAGTCCTAGTTCTTTTGCCATCTGCAACTCCGGATTGTCTTTCCGGGCATGCATACCGAGAACCACCAAATCAATTGAGGTGTCCAGGAACTCAGGACGCCATCCAAATTGCTCTGGCAGGAGACCTAAATGCAGCAATCGGCTGCGGCTGGGCTCATAGATTTCGTCATCCGAGCCGGTCACATGATGGCCTTTTCGATGCATGGCAATGGCCAGGCTATGCATGATACTGCCTCCGATTGCAATAAAATGTATCCTCATCACACATTAATTTGGGTCTTTCCGTTAACTTTTTTGCTAAAAAGCGGTTCAAATAAAATAATTTCGCCGCTGAAACGATTATATGACTGTGACTGGCACGATTTTCCAGGATAATTTAAACGATTGTAAACCATGAAAGTATCTTCTTTTAAACTCATCCTCACCACCCTTGGATTTACTGCCTGCCTGGCGATGTCAACAGGTTGCAACAAAGGTTACGGATGCCCAAGTGACTTTTCTGTTGATGCCTGCATAGAAATGCCGGCTACTGTTGCACCTTCCTGCTAATCCAGCCAGGCCCGCGGGCTTCCGGCATCTATCAGAGAACACCACCACCTGAGATTCTTACCTTTTTAGCACCACCCAAATGAGTTTCCATCCGACCCCGATCATCCTGGGGCCAGATGATGTTTACGTTATCAGGACACTTGATGGCTCTGATACGCTATACTCACGATCATACAATGCTACCTATCACAGTGTCAACGGCGCCGTAAGTGAAAGCAGGCATGTATTCATCCAGCATGGATTGAAAAGCCAGCTGGGCCATCCAAGTCTTCGTATTCTTGAATTTGGGTTTGGCACCGGTCTTAACCCTTTCCTTTCTTTTCTTTTTGGAAAAAAACACGACACCGGGATTGTCTACGTCGGTGTTGAAACTCATCCTGTTGATATCCGGATTGCGAAGCAACTGAATTATGCCTCCTATCTCAATGCTTCTGCTGAACAACCAATTTTCCTTCGCATGCATACGGAGGATACGTTCACAGTGGGTGGATTTAGTTTTCAGAAGGTGTATTCATCTGCTGAGGCACATCAACCAGAACTCTATCATTGCATTTTTTTTGATGCCTTCTCCCCTAGCGAACATGCTGATGCCTGGCACCAGAAGCATTTTGATACGATTGCAGCGCTCACATTACCAGGTGGATGCCTCGTGACATATTGCGCGCGTGGTGAAGTCAGGCGTACCATTGAGAGGGCGGGATTTAAAGTCAATCGCATTTCTGGCGCTCCAGGCAAGAGGGAAATGATACAGGCATTTAAGCTATAAATCTCGACATTTGCGGCACGCAGATGAGTTTAGCTTTTCCCCAAAAATTTCAAAACTTGATTATGAACCGATGGTTTATCATCGGGCTATTTTCAGTAGCCGCCATCTTTGCGAGCATTCAGGCGCTGTCACTGAATCAATCCGCGATGATTGCGGGTGGACGTGATTATAATGCGTACAACAACTATATCATTTTCAAACAATCATGGGATCACCTGGTCAGTCATAAAGACATCTATGCGCATTACATGACCGAACAATGGGATCTGTACAAATACAGTCCTACGTTTTCATTTCTCTTTGGTGTGTTTGCGATATTACCTGATTCTATTGGCCTCACTTTGTGGAATCTGCTCAACTCGCTGATCCTTGCTCTGGCAGTTTATTATCTGCCTGTTTTAAATCAAAAACAAAAAGCGTTGATTCTCCTGGCATGCCTGGTTGAGTCACTGACCTCTATACAAAATGAACAGTCAAATGGATTGATGGCAGGCCTGATCATTCTTGCATTCGGTTTGTGCGAACGAAAACAATTGTTTTGGGCAGTAATGTGTATTGTGTTGTCATTGTACATCAAAATCTTTGGCGTAGTGGCCATAGTGATGTTTCTATTTTATCCTGACAAATGGAAGGCAGCCATTTATTTTCTTTTCTGGATGGTAATTTTCTTTTTGATGCCATTGATTGTAGTTGAATGGTATCAATTACGATTCCTCTACTTCCGATGGAATCAGACATTGGCTATGGATCATTCGGTTTCTTATGGATTGTCCGTGATGGGATGGCTTGAGACCTGGTTTAAAATACATGCTAATAAATTAGTGGTCATAGCGATCGGGGGTATCTTATTGATGTTGCCGATGGTATTTATCAAAAATTACAAAAATTATATTTTCAGGCTATTGATGTTGTGTTCTGTGTTGATCTGGATTGTGATCTTTAATCATAAAGCTGAGTCGCCGACATTTATTATTGCAATGTCTGGGGTCGCGATATGGTTTTTTTCAAAAAAACCTGCTACGTTGGATTGGGTGTTGTTTGTTTCTGCCATTCTTTTGACGTCCTTATCACCTTCAGATCTATTTCCAAAACCAATACGAAAGGCCTGGGTGGAACCGTATGTATTGAAAGCCTTGCCGTGTATATTGATATGGGGAAAGATCCTGTATGAGATGGTGTGGGAAGAAGGGAAGAAGGGAAGGAGCGAATAAGGACAGGGAGCGCAGAGCAAGAGGCATAGGGCTTTGAGCAGGGAGTATGGAGCCTGGGGAATTGGAGGACAAAATTTTTCATCCTGCGCCCTTTCAGGGCTAATAAATTTTTCATCCTGCGCCCTTTTAGGGCTTAATTAACTTTAAAATTCAACATTCAGTATTCCTTGTTCATTATTCCCATAGGGCTTCACCCTATGCTAAATCCGGCGCCCCTTCAGGGCTAATAAAAAATTCAAAAATCTGAATTCCTTGTTCCTTGCTTGTGGTGAGCTTGTCGAATCCGTTCAATATTCGTTAGGACTTCACCCTATGCTAAATCCGGCGCCCCTTCAGGGCTAATAAAAATTCAAAAATCTGAATTCCTTGTTCCTTGCTTGTGGTGAGCTTGTCGAATCCGTTCAATATTCGTTAGGGCTACACCCTACGCTAATCACCGAGCCTTCAGCCATTGAACCCCTTCAGATCTAAATATTTCACAATTCAACATTCCTTGTTCATTACTTGTGGTGAGCTTGTCGAATCCATTCGATATTCGTGAGGGCTACACCCTACGCCAGAATGCCACGGCCCTTCAAACCTAAAAAATCTCACTTCTCTCACTTCTCACTTCTCTCACTCTCTGCCTCGCCACCACGATGCTATTATCGCCGCCGCACTTGCTACATTGAGACTCTCAGCTCCCAGGCTCCTGTCACCCGGAATCGCGATTTTCGTTTTGACTTTGTGCATCAATTCATCCGACACGCCAAGGGATTCATTGCCTAACACGATGATTCCTGATGTAGGCGGCACCATCGAATAAATACTGGTGCCCCCGGTATCACATATATATAGCTGGTCGTCCAAACGCATCAGGAGTTCATCTTTGCTCATTTCGCAGGTAGGGATCCGAAGGGCACTGCCCATAGATGATTGCAACACTTTATGATTGTAAATGTCAACGCAGTCGGGCGAACAAATGACAAGGTCGAGCCCAAACCAATCAGCTATCCGAAGGATCGTGCCCAGGTTACCCGGGTCCCGGATGGAATCCAGGTAAAAGATTTTCTTTCCTTCCAATATTTCAGGTAAAAAAACTTCAGGCAATGTGCGGCAAATGGTCAGAACACCAGGTGGTGTGGTCATCTGGGAGATATGATGCATCTCCGCTGGGGTGATCTCCCGTAACAATTCCGGCTTTGTAACGTTTCGTAGGATGGAAAGATAATCGGGGTTGGAAACATAGACTTCCTCAACGATATCAGCCCGTTCACCAATAAGCTCTTTACTGATTTTGAGGCCTTCAACTATGAATTTATCATACTTTAGCCTGAACTTCTTATGCTGAAGTGATTGTATGAATTTGATCTTCGCTTTAGATAATGGTTCCATATCGAATCGCCGGACATATCGTCAACACTTGTGGTGGGGACTGGGTCTGTGCCTCATCCTGCTTACTTCCTGCAATAGTAAAAAATATTTAAAGGAAGGAGAGTCCTTTCTTTTTGATAACGAGATCAAGATCAAGTCCAAAGACAAGGTCGATGATGCCCCTGATCTGAAAGAAAAATTACCCTCACTTTATCGTCAACAAAAAACACGAACAGTTTTTGGCATTCCACGTCACGTATTTTATTACCAATACCTTGAAAGTCTTGAAAAAAGGCCGGAACGTAAAAAATGGTCGGAAGAACGCCTGATCAAAAACAAGCCTGTCATTTATGATTCCATCAAGACTGATCTCACATCAACAGACTTTGTAAAATACCTGGCATTACGCGGCTATCGCGAAGCTACTTCTACCTATAAAGCAAAAACAGATGACAGAAAGACAACTGTTGTCTACACAGTAAATCCGGGTCCGCGACTGTACATTGACTCTATGGTATTCGCCACCAACGATTCCAATTTTCAATCGATCATCAATAACAATCTCAAAGAAACGAATCTCGCAGAAGGGAAACCTCTCGATATAGAACTCTTTAATAAGGAAAAATCAAGACTCGTAGGACTATTTCAAAATGAAGGGTATTTCCGCTTTGATGAAACGTTTATTCCAAATTTAGAAGTAGATACCGCCAGGCAAAATGTTACAGCTATCATGCGGATCCTCAACCCAACTGACAGCACCTTTCACCAAAAATATTACGTAGGCGATATCACCGTCTACCCGAATTATTCACTCACAGATACAAGTTTTTTATACGATACACTGATTCGGAATGTATTGTACATTTCTCCTGAACGTGAATTATCCCTCAAGCCGGAAGCCATAGAGCGAAACATATTTTTGCATGAAGGTGATCTCACCCGTAAAGAAAATTTCCAACAGACCTTGCGGAACCTGAGCCGCATGGAGTTGATAAAATTTGTAACACCCAGTTTTGAAGCGGATACATTATCAATTGACACACCCCGGATTAATTATACACTCTTCCTCACAAGGAATAAAAAAATAAACCTGGGTAGTGGTGTGGAATTAACATACGCTAACATTTCAGAAACGAAAAGAGCTTTGCTAGGTACTGCAGCAAATGCAAATTACCGGGATTTAAATTTGTGGAAGGGTGCAGAGATTTTAGGTATCTCTGCCGATGGTGGCGTCGAATTTAATTTCTTTGGTGCAGAAAATAGTGAAGACGATATTGGATTGATCAACAGTGTTACGATTGGGCTTGGAACAGATCTGTCTTTTCCACGATTTATTGACCCCTTCAGGTTATATCATATGATTGGTCATTCAAAAAATGATGATGAACCCGCTTTGATGGGCAACCGGCTGAGGAGATGGCTTTTATATGATGCCAATACCCGCATCAATCTTTCAGGTAACTATGTAAGTATTCGTCAGTTGTATGATTACAGGTTAATCAACATGAACTTTAGTTACTTCATGAAACCCGATAATTATCGCAGCCTCAATCTTACCAGATTTGGATTTGAACTTTTTGTACCAACACCTACAGATTCCTTTCGAATTAACGTGTTGGATAAAAGTCGGTTTCAGGCCGAAAGTTTTAATAAATATCTGTTGTCAGGCCTGTTATTCCGCTCTTACAGTTTTGGCTTTGATGCCGCACCGAAAAGGCAAGGTGGATATATAAAACTGGATCACAGTTTTGAACTTTCAGGCCTTGAGGTGCTGGCCATTAATAAATTGTATAATGCTATTTCAAAAAATGATGTTGAATTTTCTCTTGGAAAAGAAAACCCAATTACACCCGAATCAGAATTGATAAAATTTTCTCAGTTTGCCAAAGGGGAAGTGGATTTTCGATATTTCTATAATATCAATTCCAAAACACAATTGGTCTTCCGGTTTAATACCGGGATTGCCTTACCACTCACAAAAACACAATCCGTTCCGTATGTGCGACAGTTTTATGTCGGAGGGCCATTAAGTAACCGGGCCTGGCAGGTACGGGAATTAGGACCAGGGGGATATAAGGATGAGAATGCGGAACAAATTGCATTTGCATTTTATCAGACCGGGGATATCAAGCTTGATATGGCTGTAGAAATGCGATTTCCCATGTTCTGGTATTTCGAAGGTGCATTATTTATGGATGCTGCGAATGTGTGGACATCACGTTTTGAAGAAAGCCGTCCTGATGCAGAATTTGAGTTTAATCGATTTTTGACTGAGCTAGGCGTCGGTTATGGCTTTGGGTTACGATTAAATCTCGATTTTTTTATCCTTCGTTTCGATCTTGGATATAAATTGTTGAGCCCATATAAATTGGATGAAACAAATTCAAAATTATATCCGAACCAGTTTCCAAAATATCCTACGCTTCAATTTGGTGTAGGTCTTCCATTCAATTAATTATTCTTCCACTCCATACTTATTGCACACAGGACACTCCACTGGATCATGACCCCGTGCTGGACAATATTCCCTTCCAAAAAAAATAATCTGCAGGTGGACTTTATTCCAATCCTTTTCCGGGAAAACTTCTTTCAGATCCTTTTCAGTTTGCACGACATTTTTTCCACTGCTCAAGCCCCATCTTCTCGCCAGCCGATGAATATGAGTGTCTACCGGAAATGCAGGAACATGAAATGCCTGTGACATAACTACTGACGCGGTCTTGTGGCCAACTCCAGGTAATAATTCAAGTTCTTCAAAGGAATCTGGCACTTTTCCCCCATGTTCTTCCACAAGAATTTCTGATGTACGATGAATAGCTTTCGCCTTTTGTGGTGAAAGTCCACACGGCTTGATGATCTTTTGAATGTCACTGACCGTAAGCTTCACCATCTTTTTAGGTGTATCAGCTTTAGAAAATAATATCGGCGTGATCTGGTTTACGCGAATATCAGTGCAACGTGCGGAGAGAATAACAGCAATCAGAAGTGTATATGGATCTTCATGATCCAGTGGTATCGGAACTTCAGGATAAATTTTATCCAGGATTTTTCCGATTGCTTTTGCTTTTTCTTTCCTGGTCACGGTAGCTAGTTATAGCGAGGTAAGAAATTTCATCGTGTCAACACCATCAGCATATTGAAACAAAGAAGGCTCCTGGCTGGTCCCAAATGGCACATATTCCCAACCTGTTACCGGCTCCTTACTTACAACACATTGAATTTCTTCCTTGTGTAAATCCAGAAACTCCGAAACATAATTTTCATCACTGTAGTATTGAAAATGAAGACTCCCGATACGCGAAGCGATAGTCGGATCTTCTTTAAGGATCAGATGCCCCATCTGGATATGCAGTATCTGGTTGATAATATAAATGGCAAAATTGTACTCAAGATTATTTTTATACTTGTTGTGGTGTTCAAGATCTTTGTATTCACTCATCGCTTCATCCCACAATCCAAAATGATAACCTTCAGGAACAAGCATAAAGGATACATTCCGGCATCCTAATCCGAAATACAAAAAGATGTCATGTGCCAGTTGCTTAAGATCATCTAATGTCTCGTTACCAGTGAGTATTGCTACTCCATTTCTATTGCGGCGAAGGATGTGTGGATATTTTTTAAAGTAATATTCAAAATACCTGGCACTATTATTACTTCCCGTAGCGATTACAACATCAAAATTCTCCAGACGATCTGTGAACTGAACCTGATCGCGTATGCCAGGTAACACCAGTTCCCATTGCTCAACGATTTCTTTCATGAGCACAGAATCTTTATCGCTCAATTTGACGATCGCCTTATGTCCACTGGCGAGCACACAAAATAAATCATGAAATCCCACCAACGGAATATTACCCGCCATGATAATTCCTGCTTTTTTTTGATCTCCATCAATAGTTGGGTAAAAGTCCAGCCAAGTATGACATAATTGTTCGTCCAGAAAAGCTGATGCAATCGAACTAAATGAATGCTTTATAAAATCAGGTATGAACCATTGATTGTTATTGTACGCTTTTTCTATTGCCAATACAAGTGCAGCATCCGGATTCAATACGCGGTTGCGAAGTAATGGCAGAGAAGAAATAAATTGTTCCCGCGTCATATCCCCGGCATGTCTTTGCGATGAGCCACATAATCCCTCCATTTATCCAGCAGGAGCTGCATGTCTTCCGGTAAGCCGCTGTCAAATTGCATTTTCTCTCCGGTAGTCGGATGTACGAATCCCAGCGTGCGTGCATGTAATGCCTGTCGTGGACATAGCTTAAAAGCATTGTCAACAAACTGCTTATACTTTGAATACACAGTTCCTTTTACGATACGATCACCACCATAACGTTCATCATTGAAAACCGGATGACCAATGTATCGCATGTGAACCCTGATCTGGTGTGTACGTCCAGTTTCCAACACACATTTTACAAGGCTGATATAGTAGAGATCCTCCAGCACTTCGTAATGCGTCGTGGCTTCTTTACCTGCTTCACCATCTGCAAACACCGTCATTTGTTGTCTGTACCGCGGATCACGACCGAGATTGCCTTCTATAGTACCAACCGGTGGATCAGGACTACCCCAAACGATAGCATTATACTCCCGGTGGATGGTATGATCAAAAAATTGTTTTGCCAGATGTGTCATGGCATAATCATTTTTCGCTATGACCATTAACCCTGATGTATCCTTATCTATTCGATGCACTAGACCTGGTCGATCAGGTGAATTACCTGCCATAACCGGCATCGATCCTTTTTGAAGATAAAATGCCAGTGCATTCACCAGTGTCCCACTATCATTACCGATACCCGGATGAACCACTAACCCTGGTGGTTTATAGATGACCATGATATCTGCATCTTCGTAGCGAATATCCAATGGTATTTCCTGCGGCACTACTTTCTCGCCAAGATCTGGTGGCTTGGGAAGAAGTATCGTAATCGTCTGGCCGGGTTTAAATTTATGATTTGGCTTAATAGCTTCATCATTCACTCGAATAGCTCCAGCACGGATTCCATTCTGGATCTTGTTTCGCGATATGCCTTCCAGCTTGATCTGAATGTATTTATCAACGCGTATGGGTGTCAGACCAGCGGGTGCGAGAAACCTGTGATGCTCGTATAAACCTTCTTCGCCTTCAAATTCGGGCTCCAGTTCCTGATCTTCTATCATAATGTAAAATTAAAATGTATTGCCTTGAAATCTCATCATTGGAGAGAGGCAACGTGTACCTAAACATGCATGCAATCAGTTTGCATACATCAGAATATGACATCAGAACAAATAACTGATGCCTGCAGATATCTTCAACCATTTGCCGGCAGACGTATGATAATCAAAATAATCAATCGGGAATCCTGTAGTCCCCTTGCCTTCTTCTGTCAGAGTCATGTATTCTGCACTTGTATTCCCAACTATTCCAATTCTCACATCCCCACGGAGGTACCAGATATTTGGCACAATGTGAATGCCGAGATCTAGTGCATACGAAGGTGCGACAGAACTGTTTTCTGAAATTCGCTCAATTTCTTCCTGGGAATCTTCATCCTTCAGAATTGATGATGTTTTAAAAATAGCCAACCCTGCACGCCCCTGGAGATAAGGCTGAAACAACCAATTCACCTCTGGATAAAATCCGGCTGATATACCCGGCTCAAGCCTGCGTGTAGTAGCTCTTTCACGAATGTCAATTCCATCCGAAGTTGTATAACTAAATGCATAGCTACTGATTCCGGACTCGGCAAAATAGACGCCGGCCATAAAAGGTTTATTATACTGAACCCTGTATTGAGCTTCGACTAAATACCCCGCTCTTCCTTTACTGGAAAAAGTTTTAAATGGTTCCTGAGGAAAGGAAAACATCAAGTGGGTACTTACCATAAATCTGGGCAGGGCATTAATCACCTCCTGGCTTTTTCCATGTATCGCAAAAATGAATACGCACAAACTGATAACAATCGTACGAGGTAACCAACCTGAAAGTCGATTAAACAGATACCTGAAATGAGTTTGACGAAATGGGAGCCTGTTCATTTCAATTTAGCAATTCAATACTTTTCAACAACTGTTCAATCTTCGATTCACCATCAGCCTTCTTTTGGCGCTCTTTCTCCACAACATCCTGTGAGGCATTAGCAACAAATTTTTCATTGCTTAATTTTTTATCCACGCTGACAATAAATCCCTGGTAATAGGCCAATTCTTCCTTCATCCGCTTGAGCTCAGCTTCTTTATCAATCGTAATATTCAATACAGCATAGTATTGATATTTCCCGGAGATAAAAGCGACACCTGTATTATCTGCTTCGGAAAGTGTCGCATTGGATAATTTTTGCAGAATAAAACGCGCTCCCGGAATCAACCACAAATCCTGAAGCTCTGCATCGGTTGGCTGGATCAATTCAATAGTTTCTTTTGGAGAAAGCTGATATTGGTTTCTAAGTTCAAGCACCGATGTCTTTACTTCGAGAACATGTTTTAGAACTTTATCAACCTCTCCATTATACTGACCAGAATCCTGGTTAATAAGGGTCATCATACAATCATCACCTGTCTCTCGTTCCCTCAGTTGATGCCAGATTTCTTCGGTTATAAACGGCATAAATGGATGCAACAATTTGCATATTTCTTCAAACACCGTTACAGTGGACTGATAACTTTTCTGATCACTAGCTTCACCAAATGTTGGTTTGATAATCTCCAGGAAGATGCTGCAGAAATCATCCCAAACAAATGAATAAAGTTTCGTGACCGCTTCTGACAAACGATATTGTTTGTATTGATCGGATAGTTCTTTATTGACTTCATTCAGACGTGAATAGATCCATGAGATAGCTAAAGCCCTTCCTTCATCTTGTGGAAGTGAAGGATCAACCTCCCATGACTTCACAAGACGCAACGCATTCCAGACCTTATTACAAAAATTACGTCCAAGCTCACAAAGCTTTTCATCGAACAGGATATCACCACCCGCAGGCGCAGAAGCCATGATGCCATACCGCACGCCATCTGCACCAAATTGCTCGATCAATTCCAACGCATCGGGACTATTACCCAGTTGCTTGCTCATCTTTCGGCGTTGCTTATCACGCACCATACCGGTGAAGTACACATCATAAAAAGGTTTTTGACCTCTCCATTCATAACCAGCCATAATCATGCGGGCAACCCACAGGAAAATAATATCCCATCCTGTTACCAGCACACTTGTAGGATAGTAATAATCAACTTCTTTCTGTGACTTCCATCCATCGAAAACACTGATTGGCCACAGCCATGATGAAAACCAGGTATCCAGCACATCTTCATCCCTGCGCAGATCACTGATGACAAGGTCACTTCGGCCTGTTTTCATTTTTGCCTCTTGCAACGCTTCTGATTCCTCCTTCGCAACAAACACTAATTCTTCTCCTGCATGATTAAGATACCATGCGGGGATCTGATGACCCCACCACAACTGCCTGGATATACACCAGTCACGGATGTTTTCCATCCAATGGCGGTATGTGTTTTTTAAATTGTCCGGATAAAAATTAACCTCTCCATTCACGACCGCATTAAGTGCAGGCTCAGCAATTGACTTCATGTCAACAAACCACTGAAGTGATAAGCGCGGCTCAACTACCACTCGTGTTCTTTCTGACCTGCCTACATTATGAATCAGATCTTCTGTTGACACTACATGGCCTGCAGCTTCCAGTGCCTTGTTCATTTCTTTGCGAGCCTTATCACGATCAAGACCAATGAACAATTGCGCTGCATCACTCATGGATCCATCCGGATTGAGCACATCTATTACTTCAAGCTTATGTCGCAGACCGATCTCGTAATCATTTACATCATGAGCAGGAGTTACTTTCAACGCACCCGTTCCAAACTCACGATCTACATAAGCATCAGCTATAATAGGGATCTCACGATTGATCAGCGGAACGATTGCAAATTTTCCATGCAGATGCAGATAACGCGGATCTTCGGGATGAACGGCGATAGCAGAATCACCAAGAATCGTTTCAGGTCTTGTGGTGGCAATCGTGATCCACTCATCCTGCGTACCGGCTACCTGGTATCGAACTTTGTACAGCGTTGCCTTTTCTTCTTCATACAGGACTTCTTCATTCGACAATACAGTTTGTGCTGATGGATCCCAGTTGACCATTCGCTTGCCTCGATACAATTTTCCTTTCCGAAAGAGATCTATGAATATCTCAATGACAGCATCCGATCGAATTTCGTCCATCGTAAATGCAGTGCGTTCCCAGTCACATGAAGCACCAAGCTTTTTGAGTTGATGCAGGATGATGCCTCCATATTTTTCTTTCCATTCCCACGCATGGCTGAGAAATTCTTCGCGTGTGAGGTCTGATTTTTTAATTCCTTTTTCGCGCAGGAGGT
>JANPKZ010000247.1:0-2514 GCA_031426295.1 Saprospiraceae bacterium | reverse complement strand
GAGAATTTCCTTCATCATTTCAGCGCATTGATCGCAAACCGAACCACAATGATGGATGTCCTGGTCCTGGTATAAATTACAGGTGTTGTAACATTCCCTGCAATAGAGGTAACAATCAAATGCCTGTTGGGGTAAGTCTGGGGGGTTGCTGATAATAGTTGAGACGATAGACAGGCAGGAATCAGCACAATCTTTCCACGCTGTGATCAGGCTAATTTCGGGGGATAATTTTTCCCTTTCTGAATGCATACAAGCTTCACATAGGAGCCAGGTGCTCATACATATTCTAACATATTTGTCTGTTGAGTTGATTGTCATGGCTGCAGACTAAAAGGGCAAAAAAAAATGATCATGCACAACATATAGTCATGCATGATCTGTTGTTGATACTTTATGCTGATTGTGTATCTCTCATTGCTTTGATCTTGTCATGCGATCTTTTCAATTTCGCCTTCTGTTCCGTGATCAAGCTTCTTACGTCTGCTGACAGTTCTTCAGCATCAAGTGCAGATGAATAGGCACGCTGTGCGGCATCTTCTCCATACTCACAGGAATCCAGGATGGCTTTGCGGTTGTGCCCGGTAATCACGGCTTTCACATCCATCCATACCCTGTATATCTTTCCACGGGCCGTAGTGCCTTCTTCCACTTCTGCACCATTTTTCAAGACCAATGGCTTTAATTCGGCCAGGTAGCCCTTGCTTTCGTTAGCCATGCTTATAAACAATTCGCGAAGATCTGCATCTTCGGTTTCGGTTTCCGCCACGGCTTTCTCGTAGCCTCTCACGCGATCATTATTAATCTCTACGAGGTCATTTAAGATTTCCGCGTTTTTTTCATTTGTTTCCATACACCCAGATTTTAGTTTTATACAAAAAAATTATACCTACTGACTTAAACAAATGGAGAAAAATCATGCCAGCCCAGCTAACCGGTTACGACTGGGTATAGCACTAAGCGAAACCAGGATGACGGGAAAAAAATGAGGAAAAAATTCCCGCTTTTCCCCAATAGTGATGAGTTGTTACGGTCAAAAAATCATGGTACCACATTTGGATTGAAATCAGCAAATCTTTGTTATGCGCACCGACCCGAACTTTCAATTCATCAGCGAGAAGATCGCACTGCTCCGCACCGCTGTCATGTACAGTATGAGCAATAGCCTGGTAAGACTACCGAACGACATTGTCAACTTTGTCAAAATTGATGAAGACGGACAGCTTTGGTTTCTTGCCCATTTTCCATCACAGTCTTTAGTCGAATGTGAAAGGGTTTTCCCGGCCCGGCTGCATTTTTTCAGGAAAGGGTACGATTATTTTATCGAAGTAAGTGGTAAAGCCACCATCGAAGATATTACCGTTGTTGAAGGATGCAATCAGGTAGATGGAGTCGGAGTTAAGCGTACCGTATTGATCAAAATGACAATGCCCAATGTTGAATATCGTGAACCACATGCGAGGAGAGACAAGTCGAAATTGCAGGTAATGGTAGAGAGAAGTTATAAGTGGATGTTACGGAATGTGGGTTTTCCGCATACTGAACCATCTGTATTCGGAAAAATACATCAATCAAATTAACATGAGCAGAAAATTAAATCTTATCAGGCAGAAAGTGGAAGCAATCCGTTATGGAATGCTTCGCTTTAATGAAGGATCTGTGCGGAAAAGTATGGAGGTAAGAGCGTTGTCCAATAATGGCTCCCGGCTCAGTTGTATTATCAAAGAGGATACGCCCTCAGCGTCGTTACTTCATCGCCAGGTCAACCTTATCCAAAGGAAAGACAACGATTATTTATATATCGCGGGAGAAGTGGATGATGAAGTGAAGACGAAAGACAAAACTATTTCCTTGAAAATCATCAAGGCTTTTTGGTTCACCCGTAAGCAGAAGGGAAGTTCTGTGTGGTTACAGGAAAAGTTTATTTACGAAGACGATGAGATCGAAAAAGCATCTTAATCGTTTCGTAAATCCTTTAATTTAAGTATTTCGACGGCAAACTTATTACATTCGTCCTGCACGGTTAGAAGATCCCTGGATTTTAGATAAGAGCCAATCACATGGTCACCCGCATTGGGGATTGCAACCTCTCGCTTTAAATTGCCCGCGGTTCCCAGTTGAGTAAACATTCTTTTCATAGCTGAAACTTTCACTACTTTATCCTGTTGATCGTCATCCTTATAATAGTAAAGCATTAGTGTAGGTTGGCTTATCTTTTTAAAAGTAGATTCCTTCATGGTTGACTCCAGCAGCTCCTCTAGTTGAACCGTAGATTCGATCCGGTATTTATTGTTCCAATAACGCGCATAGATTTCTGAAGTATCTTTTGAAAAGTTATATTTTCCTTTAACCAGTTGAGCGATCTGCAGCCCCCAATGATTATTCAGCAGCCATGCATTTGGATCATTGATCGCGATATTTGGTGATAATAGAATTAAACCTGCAATACCCGGATATTCAGCAGCAAGTTTTAGCGCAAGAGTGCCGCCCGTGGAAGTTGCCATCAGGATAATTTTC
>JANPKZ010000246.1:0-1866 GCA_031426295.1 Saprospiraceae bacterium | reverse complement strand
GTGACCAACCGCATTGATAAAGGATATTGTCTTTTGAAACGTACGTTTCTTTTTTCGTGTCGAGCATGACGATGTCTGCATAATATCCTTCCTCCAGGTATCCCCTATCGACGATCCGGAAACACTCAGCAGGAGCATGACACATTTTTTCTACGATCCTTTCGAGACTGATCAAACCATCTCTCCAATGTGATAGCATCATCAGCAATTCATGCTGGATCAAAGGCAATCCTGATGGTGCGTTGATGTAGGACTGTGATTTTTCATCCCAGGTATGAGGCGCATGATCCGAAGCAATGATGTCGATGCGATCATCAATGACTGCCTGCAATATTGCTTTTTGATCATCCAATGTTTTGATCGCAGGATTGCATTTGATCTGATTGCCTAGCGTGATATAATCCTGTTCAGAAAAATACATGTGATGCACACATGCTTCAGAGGTGATCCGTTTATTTACAATAGGTCCTTTTTCAAAAAGAGAGACTTCCTCAAGCGTGCTGATGTGCAGGATGTGGAGACGCGTGTTGTACTTTTTGGCGAGCTCAATGGCCATGGACGAACTCAAATAACATGCTTCCCGACTGCGGATGACCGGATGTGCTGATGGGGGTATATGATCTCCATATGTTGATTGCGCTTCAGCAAGATTGGCAATGATGGTTGCTTCATCTTCACAATGCGTGGCTATTAAAGACTGGCATTGAGAAAATAATCTCTCCAGCGTTTCGCGGTTGTCGACCAGCATGTTGCCTGTACTGCTACCCATGAAAACTTTGACGCCACAAACATTTTGAGGATCGGTTTTCAATACTTCATCGAGATTGTCATTACCCGCTCCCATGAAGAATGAATAATTGCCCCATGCGTTGGTAGAGGCGATCATGTATTTATCTTCTAAAAGCTGTTGAGTCAATGCTGCTGGTTTTGTATTGGGCATTTCCATGAAGCTGGTGACGCCCCCGGCTACTCCGGCACGCGATTCTGAGTAGATAGTCGCTTTATGCGTCAGCCCTGGTTCCCTGAAGTGTACCTGGTCATCAATGACTCCAGGCATTAGAAAGAGGCCATCCACAGCAATCTCATCCATATTTCCTTTATGGGAAATGGAGGAGTCAATCCGTTCAATCCGGTCATTAACTACCAGCAGGTCGGATTCAATGATCTGGCCACGGTTGATCACCCTGGCTTCCTTAAAGAGCACCCTTTTCATGGCCTGAAAGATAGCCTTTTAACACCTCCGGACAGGGGCAGCCGCTAAAAATATATAGTTTTGCACCTCATCTGATCCCGCATGCGCATCCTGAATCCTTTTGCACGTCCTGACATTACGATTGGTATTTGTGGAGGCGGCCAGCTCGGCAAAATGCTTTGCGAAGCGGCATCTGTCTGGGATTGGAAAACAGCCGTTCTTGACAAAAGCACTGATGAACCTGCTGCCAAGATCGCGCATCGTTTTGTTGTGGGTGATTATACGAATTATGATGATGTTCTTGCTTTTGGCCTCACTGTGGACATCGTTACGATCGAAATTGAAAAGGTCAACCTGGAGGCACTAAAAGAACTTGAGCGGCTTGGAAAGGTTGTACACCCATCTCCACACGCTCTTGAGATCATTCGTGATAAAGCTTTGCAGAAAGAATTTTTTATTGAGCAGGGCTTACCGACTACCCCTCAGGTACTATTCGAAAACAAGCAGCAAATTCTGGTGGCCATTGAAAGTGGTTTAATTGAATATCCATTTGTGCAGAAATTGCGATCAGGTGGGTATGATGGTCGAGGTGTTGCGATCATAAAATCAGAAGAAGATCTACCCAATTTATTGCAAGGTTTATCTCTGGTTGAACCATTAGTGGATATTGAATG
>JANPKZ010000245.1:0-4596 GCA_031426295.1 Saprospiraceae bacterium | reverse complement strand
ACGCTTAACAAATACATTTAAAAACGCAAATTTGATTGTAGAAACGTAATACCCATGCAGCTAAAAGCTGCTCCCAACGATTATCATTAGTAAGTGTCTTGTAGATATAGTTTTGAAGTTGAAAACTTCAAAAAGCATTTGCATGATTCATGCTCTCAGCCCTTAGCTCCCTGCTCCCTGCTCACACATCCACTCTCGCATACTTCGCATTCGCTTCAATGAACGCACGACGTGGTGGCACTTCGTCTCCCATAAGCATGCTGAAATAACGGTCTGCTTCTGATGCATTGTCGATGTCCACTTTGCGGAAGACACGGTTATCAGGATTCATGGTTGTTTCCCACAGTTGCTCTGCGTTCATTTCACCAAGACCCTTGTACCGTTGTGTTTTTACGTTGCCTGCTTTTTCACCTGCGCTGTAAGACTCAATAGCTTGTTGACGTTCAACCTCATTCCATGCGTAGACAAATTGTGTGCCTTTGGAGACCCTGTACAATGGTGGTGCTGCGATAAACAGGTGACCGTTTTCAATTAACGGTTTCATGTACCTGTAGAAGAATGTAAGGATCAGTGTTACAATGTGACTGCCATCGATGTCGGCGTCGCACATGATCACGATCTTATGGTAACGGAGTTTTTCAATATTGAGAATTCGCTCTCCATGTTTTTCTTCGATGCTGACACCGAGCGCGGTGAACATATTCTTGATCTCTTCATTGTCGTAGATACGATGCTCCAGCGCTTTTTCCACGTTGAGGATCTTACCACGCAATGGAAGTATCGCCTGGAAATTTCGGTCACGACCTTGCTTAGCTGTCCCACCCGCACTGTCTCCTTCGACCAGATATATCTCACAAAGCTTTGGATCTCGTGAAGTACAATCTGCCAGTTTGCCCGGCAATCCTCCACCGGTTAATATGTTTTTACGTTGAACAAGCTCACGTGCTTTACGCGCGGCATCACGGGCCCTTGCAGCAAGGATTACTTTTTCAACGATACGTTTTGCATCGGAAGGATTTTCTTCAAGATAGTGGCCTAATGCTTCTCCAACAATTTGAGAAACAATACCAACTACTTCTGAATTACCCAACTCACCTTTTGTCTGGCCTTTAAATTGTGGCTCAGGTACTTTCACAGAAATGATCGCTGTAAGACCTTCACGATAATCCTCACCGGAGAGTTGCACTTTCGCTTTTGTAAAAAGACCGCTGTCATCTCCATATTTTTTGAAGATCCGTGTGAGTGCACGTTTGAAACCGGCTTCGTGTGTACCACCGTCTTTTGTAGAAATATTATTGACAAAAGAGAATACATGTTCCTGGTAGCCCATGTTGTATTGCATGGCAACTTCCACTTCCACATTGTCTTCTTTGCCACGAACGAAAATTGGCTTTTCGATCAGTGGAGTGCGGCTTTCATCCAGGTATAAAACAAATTCGCGCAAACCACCTTCAGAGAAAAAGTTCTCCGACCTTGGCTTGCCATTTTCATCAAGTTCACGTTCATCGCAAAGTGAAAGTCTTAATCCACTATTAAGGAATGATAATTCCTTCAGGCGATTGGCGAGCGTTTCATATTTGAAGTCAAGTGTTTCAAAAATTTCAGGGTCAGGCCAGAATGAAATCGTAGTGCCTGTTTTATCAGAAACACCGATCTCCAATACTTCTGTCATAGGTTTTCCCCTTTCGTATTCCTGGCTGAAAATCTTCCCTTCACGCTTGATCTCAGCGCGCACACGCTGGCTCAATGCATTTACACAGGAGATACCAACACCGTGAAGACCACCGGATACTTTATAAGAGTCTTTGTCAAATTTTCCACCTGCGTGGAGAACTGTCATAACGACCTCGAGAGCGGATTTTTGCAGTTTTTCGTGCATGCCGACAGGGATACCCCTACCGTTGTCTACGACAGTCAGAGAGCCATCTTTATTGACCGTAATATCTATGTCCGTACAATGGCCTGCTAAGTGTTCATCTATACTGTTGTCTACGACCTCCCAAACCAGGTGGTGCAGACCTTTGATATCGGTACTTCCGATGTACATACCGGGACGTTTCCGTACCGCTTCTAAACCCTCAAGTGCCTGGATTTGGTCGGCACCATAACTTGTCTGTTCTTTGTTCATATATGATCTCAAAAAGGAAGGTGCAAAAGTACAAAAAAGTATCCTGAAAACCTAACAGGCAATTATTATTATGGCTTTGAAAATCAATAACTTATAACAAGTTTTACCTTCTTTTTCTGCAGGTGGCTGAAAGTGTAATTTCAGTCCTTCTGAAAACTCCTGAATGCATCGGAAATCGTCCTTCCGAACCCCGTTTTTATATAGTTAACACCCACTCAACCCTGGAGGCTGCGGGATTGCTTTACTTTTAACGTAATGAAGTCAATTCACATCCTTTTCATCTGGTGGTTTTCTATTGGGATTTGCGCTGCACAACCTGATACAGTAGTCATCAAACACGAAATCGATGCCCTGAAGACTCCGGAATTGAGGAAGAAATTTCTCGATAACCTTTTATCCCTCGACCAGGCGTACCGGGGTGATGACGTGAAAGTCAGTCAGGATATGGAAAGCCTGGTTGCCATTGCCTGTTACCTGAATACCTATGGACTACCGGACAAAGCAACTTATGGGGATGCGTACAAAATACTTCCCCTGATCTTTGTACATACTTCCTACGATGCATTGAGCAGGCTTGCCTTTCCTCTTGTCCATCTGGCACACAAGGCAAAGTATATTTCTGACACTCAGGTCCGGACATATTATCTGAGACCTCTCTACGAGCGGAAATTTGAAAACGAAGACAATAAAACCATGCCGCTGGAAAAGCTATTCAGTGTGTTAGACCTGAATACCTCTGATCAAATCCCGCTGCCATTACTGATTCAAACGATTAATGACATCATTGCATTTAAAAAGGCGAAAAAGACGGAAGTATTAAAATTTAAGGCACCGTATCATGAAAAGGAGGTCAACGTCAATGGGAATAAAGTGATGATTGCCCTGAAAACCTCGCCTGCAGAGCTTTTTACCCTGGAAGATGGCAGGATATTCTTCCATAAGATCAGCGTTGACCGATCGTACGAACCCCAGGAACTGATCCTGATCGGTGAAAAGAAATACAAATTCAAAGATCAGGATACATTCAATTACCTGGAAATCGACACGGAAGGGAATCTGCTCTACCGTAACCAGGGTGAAATCATGGATGTCTACAAAAAAGCCTGAGAGCGTTTTAACATCTGCTATTTTATAACCATTACTTTTGCCGTCCCATGAGTGACCTGGAACGGCTGATTGACTTATTTGGTCAGGATGCTGTCGTACAATCTGTTCATCAGGCTCTGCGGGCGGATCAGGCACATGTACATGTGACAGGATTGGCCGGCAGCGGGAAAGCTTTTGTCCTTTCCGGACTGGTGCTCAACAGTTGTGGCCCATGGCTCATCCTCGCTCCCGACAAAGAAGCAGCCGCCTACCTCTATAATACCCTGGGTGATTTACTCCCGGATGCAGAGATTCTCTTTATCCCGGACAGCTTTAAGCGTCCCGGTCTCTATGAAGAAATGGTCCCCAGCCAGGTGATGGAACGTACGGAGGCTGTCAACAAGCTTTATCAGAATGGTTTGGTTGGATACCTGAAGGCTTCTGTCATTGCGGTAACATACCCTGAAGCCATGGTGGAATCGGTGATATCACCGGCTTCTGTAGCGCGGCAGCAGATCCAGATCAAAAAAGGTGAAGACCTGGCAGTCGATGGATTATTATCACTGCTCATCGATGTTGGTTTTACACGCGTTGACTTCGTGTATGAGCCGGGCCAGTTTTCCATTCGTGGCGGCATCATAGATATTTTTTCATTTGGCAATGAATGGCCTTACCGCATCGAGCTCTTTGATGACGAAGTGGAAAGTATCCGGAATTTTGATCCGCTCACGCAATTATCACAGCGTAATCTTTCACTCATCAACATCATTCCGAATGTACAGACACACTTTACTAGTGAAGAATACATTCCGATCATGGAAGCTCTTCCTGCAGAAACACATGTGTGGTTACAGGAACCATTAATGCTTATTGATAAATACCAGGATACGTTTGAGCGACTGGCCGCGATCAGCATCATTGATATTGATCCGGAACAACCTGCACTGCAGCGAATGATCCGTGAAAAACAATACACACCTACTCATCAATTTCTTTCAGGCATCAATCGACAACGTTGGGTAAGTGAAGGTGA
Organism: Saprospiraceae bacterium; assembly: GCA_031426295.1. Taxonomy (GTDB): domain Bacteria; phylum Bacteroidota; class Bacteroidia; order Chitinophagales; family Saprospiraceae; genus Opimibacter. The sequence continues at coordinate 349 of JANPKZ010000245.1, read as the reverse complement.
CACGCATGATTTTTTTAAAGCTAGCCAGACGATTACATTTCAAATGAAATCGCAGCGGAGCTTTAATAAAAATTTTCCGCTGTTGATTGAAGATCTTAAGAAGCATACAGCTGAAGGCAGAACGAATTATTTATTCATGTCCAATGCTCGTCAGGTCGAACGGTTCTATGCCATCTTTGAAGACCTCGGCGCTCGTGTTCAGTTTGTGCCCATCTTGAAATCCATACATGAGGGTTTTGTGGATACACACACAAAAGTTGTTTGTTATACGGATCACCAGATCTTTGAGCGTTTTCATTCTTATCAGTTACGAAAAGGATTTACAAAAGATCAGGCACTCAATGTCAGG
>JANPKZ010000244.1:0-10732 GCA_031426295.1 Saprospiraceae bacterium | reverse complement strand
TTTCATCTGCATACCGTATGCAAGCTTATTTACGCTTCATGCATTGAAGAAAATATTTTCAGACTTTGGCATTGATGATCATGCGCGAGATGGCCTTACCTATTTCCTGATACTGGCCTGTGTTGTTGTTGGTTTTATTTTCCTTTCAAAATGGTACACGACTACAGCATTCTTCGCAGCAGCACTGGCATTATTGATTGGCAAGTTTTATCTGAAAGAAAAAATTGACCTGTTTTATCAGATGTTTGGTATGATCCTCGTGCCGTTTTTCATAGTCAATGGCATACTCACAGGTTCCTGGATCCCCGGCGAAGTTGTATGGTATGATGATGCAGAAAATCTCGGCATCCGCATGTGGACGATCCCGTTTGAGGATATTTTCTATGGGCTTGCGCTGTTGTTACTGAATTATATCGCAATGGAGATGATTCGATCGATTTTCGTGAGACGTCAATCGTCAATCGTGAGCGGTGAGATTAAAGAATCCAAAATCCAAAATCCAAAATCTTAAATGCGCGCAGAGTCTGGCGTCCGGCGTCCGATAATCTGGCGTCAAAAGACTCGTACTTCAAACTTCGTACCTCGTACTTAAAATAATGTAATGAGTGGATTCGACAAGCTCACCATAAATCTGGCGTCTGGCGTCTGAAAGTCTGGCGTCTAAAGCTCTCCCGATAGCTATCGGGATCCAACTTCGTACCTCGTACTTATTTGCCTTTGAACTGGCTCATCATCCTTTGCATATTATCTCCTTTACTGAGCGTATGCATCATCTTCCGCATCTGATCGAATTGTTTGATGAACATGTTCACTTCATGGAGATCGCGGCCGCAACCTTTGGCAATGCGGGTCTTGCGGTTCATCGTGAGTGAGTCAGGATTGGCGCGTTCATCTGGTGTCATGGATTGAATGATTGATTCAATTTTGACAAAAGCTTTATCATCGATCTCAATATCTTTCATCGCCTTACCAACGCCGGGGATCATACCCATGAGAGATTTAAGATCACCCATCTTGCGGATCTGTGACATTTGTCCCAGGAAGTCATTGAAGTCGAAGGTATTTTTCTTGATCTTCTTCTCAATCCGTTTTGCTTCAACTTCATCAAATTGCTCCTGGGCTTTTTCAACAAAGGTGACGATGTCACCCATGCCGAGGATACGTTGCGCCATACGATCCGGATAGAACATATCGATCGTATCCATCTTTTCACCCGTACTGACAAATTTGATTGGCTTGCCAACGGTGTATTTAATGGATAATGCTGCTCCACCCCGTGTATCACCATCGAGCTTGGTCAGAACTACACCATCATAGTTGATGACTTCATTAAATGCAAGAGCAGTGTTAACTGCATCTTGTCCGGTCATAGCATCCACGACGAACAGCGTCTCATTTGGCTGAACTGCTTCCTTGACTTCGCGGATCTCTTTCATCATCGCTTCGTCGATCGCGGTACGACCTGCGGTGTCAATGATGACAACATCAAAACCATGGCTTTTAGCATGCTGGATAGCTTTCAGTGCGATCGCTGCAGGATCTTTGGATTCTGGTTCTTTATAGACCGGAACGCCGATAGATTCCCCAAGAACTGTCAACTGATCCATCGCAGCAGGGCGATACACGTCACAGGCTACGAGAAGTGGTTTGTTCTTTCTTTTCGTCTTTAGGAAATTAGCCAGTTTGGCTGAGAATGTTGTTTTACCACTACCCTGCAGACCTGCAATCAATACGACACCCGGATTACCCTTGATGTTGATGCCTGCAGCCTGGCCACCCATCAGGTCGATCATTTCATCCTGGACGATCTTGACCATCAGTTCTCCCGGCTTGACAGCAGTCAGAATGTTTTTGGTGCCCATTGCCTGATCCTTAACCTTATCGGTAAATTCTTTGGCAATCTTATAGTTAACGTCCGCTGCCACGAGGCTACGACGGATTTCCTTAATAGCTTCTGCTATATTGAGCTCGGTGAGTTTGCCTTCGCCCTTCAGGGTTTTTAAGGCACTTTCGAGATTGTCTGTTAAGCTTTGAAACATGATCTGCTATGCTAAATGTGATTTCTTTATAAAAACGGACTGCAAATATAGTCAGTCTGGCTAACCTCCTTCGACGGGCTCGATGGACTCTTCAGGAGGAGTCAATGGGGGTTCTGGTTCTTTCTTCTTTTTCTTTCCAAAAATTTGCGGAAAACTATCATACTCCTTGCGGAATGCGAGTCCAAAACCGACTTTATTTTTCCTTCCTTCAAGAGTATAGTCATTGCGGTTATACATTCGAAGCTTTAAACTTCCATCCAGCGACAAGTCATATTCAACGACAATATCACCTGCAAAATATTGGCTCTGCGGGAGGAATGTTGCACCCGTTACATAATTACCTCCAACAGCAACAGATAATCTATCATTAAAAAATTCAATCGGAAGATTTAAACCAACCACGGTAGTGTTCGGATCTTCAATATTCCCGCTGGCATCTACAAATCCTCCCTGCGTGAGAGGTAATGAAACACCTACTTCCAATCCAACACTTGATATTACCTGGCCTTCAGGTATAATATCTGCTAACAAGCCAGATAAATAACTTGAAAGCGTTGCAGAAATAAATTCACTTAGTGTATTATTAAGTCCTTTGGTAGCCACCAGGCGACCAGTGAGACCTCCCGAGGAAGGTATAAAAGACCTTGTAATTAATAGACCCACAACTTGTTCAAGCATTGCCAGCTGATTAGCTTTCATTAATTGAATTTTATTGTTTGCATATCCTGCTGCCTCCCCGGTCAGTTCAGGAAAGGCAATATCGAAATCGATATTGGGTTGCGTTAATGAGCCAGTCAGGGTCATCGTCAGATCTACAGGTGTTCGTTCACGAGCTTCACTTAAGAGTTGATTATTACCCCCGGGTAATATGTCTTGAATCAATGGATAAATTGGAGCTTCGAGATCTTTATACTTTGCACTTACATTGAGTATAGCATTATATGGATCACCTTCCCAGGTAATTTTACTTCCCGGAATAATTTCAAAAGGTTTTTTAACAATTTTAAAATTTGTGAACAAATAATCGCCTTCAGATACTATATATGTACCACTCATAGATAACTGTCCCGTCCGGGACATATTAATTGTCAATACACCATTTCCCTGTCCCCGCATTACTTCACCCGTATTATCATCAAAGATGATTTCCACGAGAGCATCATCAGTAATATTCATGATGATGGTAAGATCTATTCCTCCTGGATTGAAGAGCGTGGATTTAGTAGCAGGAAGTTGTCCGTTTTCCAGAAATACAACGAAGTCTTTATCAGTTGCGCTTACGCCTCCGGAGAGTGGCAGATAAATGTGTGTACCCCGGATAGTCGTTGTATTTATGACCATTTTGGTATTCGCAAGCGTACCAGTAAAGTCAGCTTCAATAGAACCTATCCCTAGGCCATAAAAGGTACTGTTCTCTTCTGAAGTAACATCAAGACCAATAATTTTTGGCGAGGAAATATGCGCATCAAGCCCCAGGTTTTTTAAATACCTGTGTGTTAATCCGCCCTGCACAACAGCCGAGTTTCCCTGCACATCATACAGGCGCGTGCCGGATAAATCAATCATACGATCTGTAATCGTGAATGACTGATCATGAAATGAATATGCAGTTCCCAGGTAATCAATGGTAGTACTTCCATTATACACCTTGCCTTTACCATTTGGATTTAGCTTATTGATCGGACCTTCCAACGTCAATGATAGATCCACTGCGCCTTCTGTATCACGAATATTTCCACCCATTAAAAACTCCAGGAAATCAAGCGGAAATTCTGTTGTCTCTACCTGCAGTCTCAGGTAGTTATGTTTTTCTTTTGGTACTGCCTTGATCGGCAACAGGTACGCACCTTTTGCTGTAAGTTTTGTTTCATTATTATTCATCACCAGATCAATGCTCACACTATCCTGCGGGTCATCCATCTGCGCGTTCAGGATCCATTCTCCATAATCCTGGTTGTTGATCTTCATATCCGGAATATGTGCCACAATCGACATGTCATTGATCTTATAGATATTATCAATCTCCACATCTAATGTGTACTTGCCTTCAAATTCAAATTTATCCGTCACCCATAGTGAATTCAGATAATTGACATCAAAGCCTGTGATGAATGCTTCGATACCCACATTATTAATATCATTGACAACAATGCGACGGTCTTCGGAAACAAGCTCAAAATTTTCAAGGTTAAACTCATTTTTGCTGATCTCGATCTTATTACCTGCAGGCACGACCCAACTGGCGCCTAAAAAATCCATTCGAATTGGATTAATACTAAAAGACCAGCTACCATTTTCCGGATCCGCAAGTACTTCTACATCAAGCTCATCAATGATCTCCGCAATGTGGTCTGTCTTGATGCGGAATTTCAAACTATCATCCGTACCTGTAGCATTGATATAAACGTCCTCCAGGAAGAGATCTTCTTTTAAGTCAGCTGCAATAATCTCCAACTCTGTATTGAGCGTGCCGTTAGATTCAAGAAAATCAATAGAAGAAGCATATACGTTGAATCCGGCATAATGTAATTCCGGCAGGTCGATAAATCCCGCAATCTCTTCAATGATGAGATCCATAGTACCATGTGTATATGTGTTCTTCAGTTCCAGTCCGGAAAATCCAAACAATTCAGGCCAGGGGCCACTGTCTTTGATGTGAAGATCCCATGAGATGCGTTTGTTAGCTTCCGATACGACGGCTTTTTTAGGAGGACCTATGGTACTTGGATAATGTTTGTGTAAATATTGCTGTACCTGTGAGGCAATCGTTACCGGATCAAAAATTCCGCTAACTACACCGGAAACAACATCGGAATTGACATTATAAAATCGTTCACCTGTTACTGAATCAATGGATGCAAATAATGAAAGGCTGTCCAGGTAATAGTCCACACCATCAAGGCGAATGTTTACTTTTTCACCTTCCAGTGATCCAACCATTTCGGAGGGCTTACCTGCAGAAAGATCAACATTAAAAATTCCTGATACAGCAATTGGCTTATCACCAAAACCAAGATCAAGGAAGCGAACACTATCGATGCGCGTGATAAAATCCAGCTTCGGCGCTGATGTCTTTAAATCTACCGTTCCTTCAAAATGCATATCAACATTTGGATCATTGATATCCATCGTACCACTGAATAATCGATCAGTGAACTGTCCGTCAAGCCTTGCATTTCGATAGGTATACCCTTTGTACACTGCGGAAGCTAACTCTGCAGTAATATCCGCGTTCAAAGATTCTGCTGTTAATCCAAACCCTTCGATCACTCTGCCGCTGGCAGTGACACGACCAATATCCTTGTTGCCGATGAATGTACCCAGATCAAAATTGTCCATTTTAATCCGGCCGGAATATTTTGCGCGTGCCATCCCATTGACAAGATTGAGATTCATATCCATCGAAAGATTCCCCAGCCCTGTTCGGAAGGCACCAAATGCCACAAAGTCATCCGGGTAGCCATCAAATTTACCGGTGAAATGAACCTGACCAAGTTTGCTTATGATCGGCGGGATTTTCATTTTGGGAAAAAGATCTTTAATAGCCGATGCACTGAATGTGGAGTTATTAAGATCCAGGCTGATGAGTTCACTTCCTCGTTTTGTCAGATCGCGTGACCGGAAATCACCGATCAATGCAAGTCCACCCATGGTTGCATTCATGTTTAGAATGCGCAGCCGGTTAATGTGTCCATCAACATCGCCCTGCAATACGATCACATCATCTTTATTGTCAGAAAAGAAACTCACTTTACCCAATGGTGGTGCCAGGGCTAACAGATCACTCACCTGTAAACGGATGTCTGCATTTGGAATGTGAAGATCTACTGAGTCCGTAAAAGTTTTAAAGTCTGTGTACCCTGAGAAGTTAAGATCAATAGAGTTTCTGATATGGCTCTTTTTTGTTTCAATCACCAGGTCGTCCAGCGATATTCCATTTTCTGATAGTACCACCCGGTCAGTGGAAAGAGTTTCCAGTTCAAATCCATTTTGATGCAGCACATGCATTTTTACATTTTTGCCCAGGATTTCAAAACCGCGCGCCGAAAAGGAATCCACTTCCAGATCAACGTCAGCTAAAAAGAGATGCGCGTAATCAAGACCATACACCTGGCTCGTATCCTGAGGTGTGTTTTGATTGTCGAGATAGATCTTGCCATCCCGCCATCTTAATTGTGCAATATCAAATGACCAGGATTTATTTTCTTTCTCTACAGAGGACCTGATGACTGGTTCCATTACTTTTTGGACAACATGGATCAATGGCTCTTCGAAATTCATGTAGGAAGACCTGATATATTGCCCCGACATATCTAATGTATCCAGGCCAATAGAAGCACGGGGAAAAACCATTTTGACTAATGATCCCACCGTCTGATCATTGATATTTACCTGGAGTTGGGTGGCGCTGATTTTTTCAAGGTCCAGCACAAATGGAGCTTTTGATGTGTCCTTCTCCGGAAGAAGAAGCAGCATCGCTACATCCAGATTCGTCAGTGTATCGCCTGCTTTTTTCTCGATGTTGAGAAATCCATCATTAATGATCAGGTGATTGATAGTCATCCTGTTGCCGAGAAGATCCCATAGGTTTAGAAAATCTACCTGGAGCTCTTTCGTGCGGAGGAGTGTATCTGAATCGTAACCCGGGGAACCTATAAAAACATCTGTGAGGCTCAGATCGGAAATGGGATGAAGATTAAAACCTCCAATGGTTACTTTGGTATCAAGTGTTTTTGATATTTTTTTACTGAGATATCTTGCTCCCAGTATCTGCACAGGTGGTAATTGGATCAGGATCAGAAGTCCAAAGAATAGGACGAGAAAAAAAAGCACGGCACGCCCAAGCCAAAAGAAGAAATCTCTTCGTCTGACGGGATGTGGTGGCTTAATTTCATCGGGTTCCTGTTTCATCAATTGGCGTGTCGGATCGTGTGGGGTTTAGACGTAGTTATTACGGGTGTATTAATGAATTTGCTGGTCTCTTAGTTTAACATATACGGCAATTGCATCCATAGCTGGCTGAACATCGTGGACACGAAGGATGGAAGCACCCTTTTGGAGGGCAGCCATGTGAAGTGCCGTCGTTGCTGATAATGTTTCTTCTGCGGGGCGATTGATGGTTTTTGATAACGTTGACTTTCGGCTGATACCAATCATTACCGGATACCCAAGCATGCGGAAAACATCGAGGTGTTGTATGATATGATAGTTCTGTTCCATGGTCTTTGCGAAGCCAAATCCGGGATCAATTATGATATCCCTGATACCTAAACGATGCAATTCTGTCAATTTATTCACAAAATACTTTAATAAGTCGCTAATAAGATCCTGATACTCTGTCTGGGATTGCATATCAGAAGGTGTTCCTCTCATATGCATCAGGCAGTACGCGACCTTATGGGTGGTGACGACATCCCACATATCCGGATCAACTGTCCCGCCAGATATATCATTGACGATTGTGGCCCCTGAAAGGATAGAAGTTTTGGCCACGCTGGCTCTGTAGGTATCAACTGACACGATCGCTGCCGGGAAATGTGCCATTAACATTTCAATCACAGGTACAACTCTATCCGCCTCCTCACCTGGGTCGACTGGCGATGACCCGGGTCTGGAAGACATGCCTCCAATGTCAAGGATGGCAGCACCGGATTCAAGCATTTTTCCCGCTATATCTACAATTTGGTCCTTCCCCGGACCCACTCTACTGGCCCCATAGAAGGAGTCAGGTGTTACATTAATAACACCCATGACCACCGGAACAGACAGGTCCAGGAGGTGGTTTCCACACCGGATTGACGTTAAACTTCCAGGCATTAACATTCGATTAGAGGCTCATTATTAGGATAGTAGTGTATTTTGCGTCAAAATTAATCCATTGACCAGGACTAAGATCTCACGTTACACAATTTCAATATTACTGATCTTGTGCACTGCCTTTGCTGTTGATACAGCAAAGAGCCTCAATCTCTCCTCCACTACTACTGCTCAGCAAAATATTGTTGAGGAAAACTGCGAAACCTACCTCCATTGGGATTTAGGTGTATTCGGATTAGAAAAGATGGTGCTTCAGCCAAATGAGTTTTTAGGACAAATATTATCCAACCGGGGCGTTGCGTACTTCAAGATCGACCAGCTCATCAATGCTGCAGCCTCCATTTTCCCTTTCAGATCCATTCGCTCGGGCAAAGAACTGACATTTGTGACTGATCTGTGTGACTCTACTGTCAATGCCGTCATTTACGAGCCTGATCCATACCGTCGTATCCTGTTCCACCTTGGCGATAGCGTCATGGTCGAGATCCAGGAGAAAGATATCGAGATCAGGACAGAATCAGGGGGTGGCGTAATCGATCAGTCCCTTTGGGTTAGTATGAACGAACAAGGATTTCCCACCGAGCTTATTTCTTCCATGGAAGAAGCACTGGGAGGGTCTGTTGACTTCTTCCACATTCAGAAAGGAGATGAATACAAACTGATCTTTGAACGCAAATATGTAGAGGGCCAACCTTTAGGTGTCAAACGCCTGATCGCTGCTTATTATAAATCTGGCGATGCGGAGTTCAATTCCATTCATTTCGACTCTGGTAACAGTGAAGGTTATTTCGACCTTGAAGGTCGTCCCATGAAAAAAGCTTTCCTGAAAGCTCCTGTGGAATATAGCCGCATTTCCAGCCGCTTTTCCAATAACAGGTTTCACCCAATATTGAAACGCAACAAAGGACATTTCGGAACTGACTATGCTGCACCTTGTGGCACACCGATCCGTGCAGTTGCCGATGGTCGTGTAACGCAGGTTGCAAGGACTTCAGGTAATGGACTTTTTGTAAAAATCAAACACGACAAGACCTACGAGACTCAATATCTGCATATGTCTAAGTTCGGACCAGGGATGAAACCAGGTGTAACAGTTAAACAAGGTCAGACTATTGGTTATGTTGGCCAGACAGGTCTTGCCACCGGATGTCACGTGTGTTTCCGTTTCTGGAAAAATGGCCGACAGGTAGACCACTTAAGAGAAAAAATGCCAATGCCAAGCATCATGGATCCGTCACAACTTCCAGGCTACTTTGAATATCGTGATGAGATGAAAGCTGTCTTAGATGGTATCCCTACGAATTCTGAATCGTCCACCAACGAGGTGTCCAAATCATAAGAAATTGTTGAAAGCAATAGCTGCCAACTGAATCAGGTTGAGAAAAACGAGGCGACTGGCAACAGTTGCCTTTTTTTATTAATCCTGCGCTTTATCCAGCGTAAACCCAAAGGTGGATCCTTTCCCGGGTGTACTTCTGACATTAACGCGTTGCTTATGCGCTTCGATGATATGTTTGACAATCGAAAGTCCAAGGCCTGAACCACCGGATTCCCTGCTTCGACTTTTATCAACGCGGTAGAAACGGTCAAAAAGGTGATTGAGATGTTTCTCTTCGATGCCGATCCCATTATCCGCAATCTCGACAAGGATCTGCTTGTCCATCACATAGAAGCTGACTTTCGTAGTACCATTCTCATTTCCATACTTGATCGAGTTGAGTAACAGGTTGGTAAGGACCTGCCGGATTCCTTCCCTGTCAGCCATTACCGTAAATGGCTTGTCAGCACCTTCTTTAAAATTGAGTGTCACGTTGCGTTGACGTGCATTTACTTCCAGGTCATTAAAAACTTCCCTAACCAATGCTTTCAGATCAAATTTCTGAATGTCCAGGATGAGATCTTCTGATTCGAGTTTACTGATCTCCTCAAGATCCTGCACGATTGTCAGCAAACGATCCACATTGGATGCAGCGCGCTCGAGGTAACGCATATTTACATTCTCATCATAAATACCTCCATCAATCAACGTATAGATATATCCCTGTATGGAAAAAATTGGGGTCTTCAGCTCATGAGAGACGTTTCCAATAAATCTTCTTCGGTACGCCTCAAGCGTCTTCAGGGTTTCAATTTCATTTTGCTGGGTTTCAGCCCATAGCTGTACTTCCTTTTCGACTCCATCGAGTAAGGGTTCATCACTCTTTTGTAATGTTCTCTTATCCGGCATAGATGTTTTTGATTTCCGGATGATCTTATAGATAAGTTTTATCCGGCGATAAATAAACCTGTCAATAATATATTGGATGGCAAAGAATGAAATGGCACCAATGCCCACGATCAGGATGATGCCTTTACGCCAGTCAAATTCGAAATGGAGGATACGCTCTCCGATCCAGAAAGCAAAAGTGATAAACAGTGTCATGGCCAGCGCGCTGTAAAACGACATGGTACGCAGGCTGATATTCTTAAACATATACTCCTTAATTAATTGAATCTGATCTGAATTTGATTTTGTCCATAATGGCCTTTAATTTTTCAGGATCTGATTCAAGCAAAGCTACCTGGTCTTTAATTTCCTGTTCAGAAACCTGGTAGACGCTGGTTAGCTTTTCCCAAAATAGGTCTTTAAGCGAATCCTGTTGCGGCGTGCTGAGCGATATCATCATCGTTTCAGATAGTTGAAGATCCAGCATCAGGTTTGCCAGTTGTTCGTCGGTCAATATATAATCCTTCTTTTGCTGCTGACACGCAATGACCGTTCCGATCAGGCAGAACAGCAACACAATACGATATTTCATTTATTGATATTGCTTTGGATAATGAAAGCCAATGAACCCGGCAAATTCAGGTTTGAAATTTTTCCAGCTTGTAATAAT
>JANPKZ010000243.1:0-6728 GCA_031426295.1 Saprospiraceae bacterium | reverse complement strand
AGAACAAGGCAAGTGCAATTGTATTTGTTACGTGATGGTCTGCTGGAGAATAAAACACATTTAGTCAAGGCTTCAGGCCAACAATTTCCCATGTCAGTTTCCTACGATGCGGCTTCTGGCAAGATTTTGGTCGCCAATGATTCATTAATGACCATTGGTAATGAATGGAAGTTAGATACGTTATTCGATAGTGGTCATGCCATTATGCCCAATCCTGAAAAAGTCATGATTGCAGAAAATGATCAACTGATTATTAAGTCCCAGGATGGAGATGTATTTTTATATTCATTAAATACGAAGAACGAAAATTACTTCTACAAACTACCTATCTCTACTTCCGTTGAAAGAACGTTAAAGTTAGATCATGAAAAGAAATTGTGGATTTATGACAAGGGTAAAAATATTTCTCGTTATACACATGGGCATTCACCAGGATTAGCCCTGGAGGAAGTGATCGATACATATTCGGACAATATCAATACTTCATTTTATCATTTCAACTTTGATCAGAACGGAACCATCTGGTGTGTGAACAATAAAGGTATCCAGTACATCTATAAAAAGAATGGGAAGAAATGGCAATCGGGTGAATTTGCTATTTATGAAATTCGAGATGCGGCATATACGGATTGGTTTAAGGTGGTTGAGTCTGAACAATTAATGTGGGTTAATTTAAAAAATCAACTCCTCTATTTTGATAGAAAAATTCCTGAGCGTACTGCGAAATCAGCAAACGTTATCCTGGAGGAAGTTCAACTTCACAATCAGGTTACATCCTGGGACAATTTTTCAGATTCACTTTATAGTTATTTCGAGATACCACGAGATCTTCAGCTAAAGTATCATGAGAATACACTAACATTCTTTTACAACTGTCCGACCACAGTAGAAGATTTAGGATCAGCCTATTCTTACAGACTCCTCCCTCAGGATACCATTTGGAGCAAACCTTCTGAGAGTAAATCCATTTCCTTTAGCCAGCTCAGACCTGCACAGTATACCCTTCAAATCCGCAGCCGGAATACAGGCATGGAGTGGGGGGATCCTACATCGTTTTCATTTTTAATTCGGAAGCCTTTTTGGGATACAATCTGGTTTCGTATATTCTTACTTCTCCTGGTTTCAGGATTTGTAGCCTGGGTGTTTCGAATCCGACTGAGACAGGAAAGGGTAAAAGGAGAAGTAAAGAGCCAATTACTCGAATTAGAGATGAGAGCTCTGCGTGCCCAGATGAATCCCCATTTTATTTATAACGCGCTCAATTCGATTCAATCACTGGTGGCGACAAATCAAACGGCATCGGCTAACAAATACATCAGCAAATTTGCCAGACTTCTTAGACAAGTGCTGGAGAATTCCAAGCAGAGTGAGATCCACTTAAGCCGGGAATTGGATTCCCTTCGTTTGTATGTTGATTTGGAAAAGTTACGCCTGGATGAAGAAGTCAAGTTTATTGAACATATAGAAGAAACGATTGCACCTGCAGCGATTTTGATTCCGCCTCTTGTACTGCAGCCTTTTATTGAAAATGCACTTTGGCATGGGTTGTCATCCAAAAAAGGAGAGAAAATAATTAAACTAACCATTACGGATGATCAGGATTGGATTCATTTTTCTATTGTAGATAATGGCATTGGCAGGATAATGGCGGCTAGTCTAAAATCCTCATCGACATACCACGAATCTACCGCGATGCTTGTAACCGAACAACGACTGCGTGATTTCAACGGCGATATAAATTCCATTCCCCTGGAAATTGAGGACCTATTCTCTTCCGATGGCTCTTCTGAAGGCACCAGAGTTTTACTGCATGTGCGGAAAAAATTATCATCCCCTACATCCACTCAATAAACCAAACTCTCCTTTCATATCTAATTTCCGTATCTGGGTAAAGGCAGGTTTGCCCGAACCCTAACTAAGGTAATTTGGTATAAAATATTCCAGATGTTGTTTGTTGCAGGCGTTTTATTAATGGGCACATTGGTTATCACAATACTGTATCTGGAACAATATTTTGCCCGCAGATTAAAAAGTAAATCGAATAAGAAGGAAAAGAATAATATGAAACCCTATTAAATATTATCCTTATAAAATCATATGTGTAAGGAGACTGGTTGCCACAAAGGCAATATATGAATACGCTTGCAGTTCCACACATCTAACCAATATCAGGGAGGAAGCCGAAAATCCCCAAAGAGTAGGCGAAATTTTTAAAAATTATTGCCATGAAATTTTACCTAAAAAATCTCTTTCTATTTGTTGCATTAGTTTCCATGTTCATATGCGTTACGGCTTGTGATAAAGATGATGATTCTAATCCAGTGCCGGATCCGGTTGAAGATGTAAGGATCTACAAGAAATCAGAAAACCCATTAGGTCAACCAGTTAAGAAATGGGTTGAAGAATTTGAGAAATTCACGCTATCGCAAACCTGTGATGAGGGTAAGACCCTGTCAGCTTTTACCATTCCCGGACAAAGTGACCTGATGTTATTTATAAAAGGAATAGAACTCGAACAAGCGACCGCGAACATCAATATGGAGCAAGGACAATCGCTTTTCATACCTGTTGCAAAGGGCTTTTATACTACCCCTACTTGTTCGCATTACACATACCAGATTGAGCCTGGTCAGGACCCACAAAACTTTCTCACAGCGACAGTCAACGAACTCTTAGGCGGAACCCAAGAGTACTTTCTCAAGATCGATGGAACAAATGTTACAAACATATCTTCCTACGTATATCAAACCGATATGTTGAATGTGACCCCACACCCAACACTTCAAAACTGTTCAACAATATTTAAATGCTTCCCGGAAGGCAACCTACAAATAATGACGAAAGGATATTTTGTTGTAGTTAAGCCTCTTGCAGTTGGATCTCATACGATTATAATCCACTCTAAAAATGTTCCTTTTAACAAAGAGTTTACCTCTACGCTTAATATCACGGTGACCTAGGAAGACATCACTCATTTTGCCATTTGGACCCGAATTGTAAATAATCTATATACCATTAATTCTCAATATAGAACCGTAGGTAGCTATTTAAACAGATTAATGAATGCGGAATTATTTGCTTTACACAGAGCAGATAATTCCGTTATTTATAGTAGAAACATAATGTGTATTGCGCAGTGATTTTCTTTCCGAATATCTAAGAAAACGATCAACTGAAAAACCAATTTCGAATTTATTTCGCCTTATACGGACTTATGATGCCACCTGATTACATTTCAGGTAAGAATAACTTATCTCTTCCTGATTATCAATTTCTTCCAGTTTAATCTACAGATGTATAGACATATACCTCGTAATAGGGAGGTTTTGACAGTCATATAAGCGGTTAAGTATATGTTACATAATAAAATATTTATAAAATATTGTAGAACAAGTGGTTATATGTTATTTTCAAAAAATGAGCATCGAAATATTTTAAATGCAAATTGGAAATATCCAGTGACATATTTATTCTTATATGTGTAAATAATTAATAAACAGTAGTGTTATAAAGTTTATCCGTTCACTTCTGTTTGTAAAACGGCAATTTCGCTAACCATCATATTATACAAACTTGACATTTATAACTGAATGACCTTAAATATTTTGACAAAAGGTTTTTGACACGTTTTTCATATTATTTGCTGTCTTTATCTGTAAACATTACTAAATCAATGTGTTACGTGATCTCCACAAGTTATTTGTGTACATATTATAAAAAACTGGCATACGTTTTGCTTCATCTTTGCTATCAGGAAAAATTTATGCGCGGCAGCTCATCGCCGTGCAGCAACAGGATCAAACATGAAGAATCTATTTACGTACCCAGGTGCCAGTCCTCAGCGCCGCTCCCCAAAGAGCTGGAGAGGATATGTCTTGTCAGTATGGCTGGCCTTCCTCCCTCTCATGGTCGCTACGGCCCAGGTAACTATCACCTGCCCGTCAACCATAACCATATCATGTAGTGTCGACCCCGTACCCTCGGTGACAGGCTCAGCAACCGCAGTAACCACCTGCGGATCTTCGCCATTTGTCAACGTCACCTACCAGGACAACACAACACTCCTCAACGGATGCATGGGCACCGGCGTATTGCGCCGCACATGGACAGCTACAGACCTTTGCGGGTTCTCAGCGTCCTGTACCCAAAACATCGTAATCGAAGACAGAACATCGCCTACGCTTACATGCCCATCCTTTGTCGCCATTTCATGTGAAGCTGATACCTCCGCCGCAGCCCTGGGCTTTGCTATCGCCACAGATGATTGCACGCCTGCCAACCTGATCACCATTACATATAATGATCATACTGACAACCTCGGCCAGTGTAACGGCACAGGTTCTTTCACACGCCACTGGCAAGCAGTGGATATGTGCGGTAATGTCGCCCAGTGTATTCAGACCATTGTCATTAACGACACAAAGAAGCCAGTACTCACCATTCCTGCTTCTGTGACTATATCATGTGAGCAAAGTTCAGCTCCAGCCCAAACAGGCCAGGCTACAGCAACAGATAATTGTACACCCGTTGCGAATATCATCATTCAATTTTCAGATAATGTCCTCGGACTATCAGGTTGTAATGGCACGGGCAGCATTGTCCGCACCTGGACAGCGATTGATGCCTGTCAGAATTTTTCTTTCGGTACTCAATTCATTACAGTAAAAGATGTAACGCCACCAACACTCACGTGTCCTGCGAATATCACAGTGTCGTGCGAATCATCAATCCTTCCTGCCATCACCGGAACAGCTACTGCTACTGACCTGTGCGGGTCAGCTTTTGTCGGTTATACAGATACAGTTCTGGGAAGTCTTGGATGCAATGGCACAGGTTTCATCGAACGCAAATGGTCCGCAGTAGATGCGTGCAGCAACGTCATCACGTGTGTCCAGATCATTGTCATCAAAGACCTCGTATTACCAACTATCACTTGCCCACAAAATATTACGGTTGACTGTTCAGTAGGGATACTTCCTGCTGTCACAGGCCGACCAACAGTGACTGACAATTGTACATCGTCCGCCAGTATGACTGCGACGTATACAGATGTCAATATTGTCCCACCCGGATGCAATGGGACCGGTACGATCCGCAGAACCTGGAAAGTATCGGACGCTTGCGGCAACAGCTCCACGTGTAGCCAAACAATTACGGTTACCGATCTGCTAAAACCAACCCTTTTATGTCCACCCCCGGCTACAATCAGCTGTGAATCACCAAGAACTCCTGATGCTACAGGCGCCGCAAGTGCAACGGACAACTGCACTCCTGTAGGATCACTGGTGATCTCTTTTTCAGACAACATCTCCGGATTGATCGGATGTAATGGGACTGGTATCTTAAAACGTACCTGGTCCGCTACAGATCTTTGTGGAAATGTATCAACTTGTGTCCAGGATATCTGGATTATTGATGATACAGATCCTGTGATCGTTTGTCCACCTAATATTGAAATCAGTTGTTCTGATTCCACACATCCAGCATTTACCGGCCAGGCAACTGCCACCGATAATTGTACCGCTAATGTGACGATCGACTATGTCGATGTGGCACAATTAAATGAATGCAATGAGACCGGCCTTATCCTGAGAACGTGGGCTGCTCATGACGCATGTGGTAATGTGAAAACATGTATGCAGTTAATCTCAATTGTAGACCGTACAGCGCCACTTGTGGTATGCCCACGCGATACGATCATTGACTGCGGATTCTATAATAACCCGGATGCACTGGGATATCCGACGGGTACAGACAATTGTACTAATTCCGATGAATTGATCCTGGGCTACCATGATGACCTCAGTGGACTGACAGGTTGTACGAATACAGGAGTCATCCTTCGCACCTGGACGATGGAAGATGCATGCGGAAATATCGGAAGCTGCATCCAGAAAATTATTGTAGCGGATACAACAGAGCCTGTAATTAATTGTCCTGCCAATATTGTGATCACATGTAAAGATCCGATCACGCCGAATTTCACAGGCAAAGCAACCGCCAGTGATTATTGTACTGCAAGCCTGTTTATTGACATCACGTATACAGATGATCTCAGCCAGGCAGGCCAATGCAATGGTTCCGGCATCATCACGCGTACATGGTCTGCAGTAGATGATTGTGGTAATAAAGCAACATGTCAGCAGACGATTGAAATAGTGGATGACATCGCACCGGAGATTACTTGTCCTGCGTCGTATGCCATCTCATGTGAAGTCGACAGGTCGCCTGCAACCCAGGGATGGGCTTTTGCTTCAGACAATTGTACTCCTGCCAACCTCATCAGCATCGAATATCACGATGATATTTCTAACCTGACAGGGTGCAACAACACAGGAAATCTATATCGTACGTGGACAGCAACAGATGCGTGTGGAAATAAAACCACATGCACTCAGGTGATGACAATCATTGATTCAAAAAAACCAATCGTAACACCTCCTGCTAATATCACGATCTCATGCGAATCTTCCCGTGAAGAAGCAGTAACGGGAAATGTAACAGCATCCGATAATTGTACTGCTACTGCTTTATTAAAAATTGAAG
Source organism: Saprospiraceae bacterium (assembly GCA_031426295.1). Classification (GTDB taxonomy): domain Bacteria; phylum Bacteroidota; class Bacteroidia; order Chitinophagales; family Saprospiraceae; genus Opimibacter. The sequence goes on along the minus strand of JANPKZ010000243.1, from coordinate 182 downwards.
TCAGTGATGACCTTACGGCAGTAAATGGTTGTAATCAGACTGGTACGATCAAACGTACCTGGATCGTGTCAGATGCATGCGGTAATTCAGCAACATGTACTCAACAGATCAGGATCATTGATACAACTGCACCTGTTGTAAGTTGCGGTGCTTCACTCCAGGTAAATTGTGGTGAATCACTT
>JANPKZ010000242.1:0-1613 GCA_031426295.1 Saprospiraceae bacterium | reverse complement strand
CATCTTCAGAAACATATTCCGCTTTGATGCCTTGCTGCTGGCGAATCAGTAATTCTTTTTTGATAAAATCATGATCCGATTTACGCGCAGCATAATATAAACTGTGTTTGCTTTTGAAACCATCATACTGTAATTCACCTGCAATCACTTTTAGTTCTGAAATGGCTTCCACACCAAGTGTGTATGCACGTGCAGCTTTTGAAAGACCAATTTTTTCGGCAAGGTCAGTGAGTGACACATCTATTTCATACTGCAGCAAGCCGGTGCTCGCAGCAGTACTGCCCATGCCAATTGTACGCGCATCAACGACCACATGATCGATGCCGGCTTTCGTGAGATAGAATGACATCAATGCACCCGAGATACCGCCACCCAGGACAGCAACATCTGTAGTGATCGATTCTCTGAGTTTTGGGTATTGGAACGGAAGGCCGTTTTTGACAAGCCAATAGGGAACACCTGAGCGCAGGTCCAGCATACGGGATAGAGAATAGGTTTTACGGAATTCTCTCAGATGTAAAAAAAGAAAGACAGGGAAGGTTTAAATGCTCAGCACAAAATTTTCCTTGTTGAGATCGGAGGTGTGGTATTGCCAGTTGATCGTAATGACTTCCTCGAGCACTTTTACGAGGGTATTGAAGTCATTTGGTTTTTTGATGTAGACATTTGCTCCTTTAATGAATGTGTCTTCAATATCCTGTTCTGACGCGGATGTGGAATAGATGGCAATAGAGAGGTCCTTCAGATTAGCATCATTGCGGATCTCACGCAGACATTCAATACCCCCTTTCCGGGGCATGTTCAGATCCAGGAACACGATAGCAGGTAATTCACCCTCCAGATTTTGGAGATATTCCATGAGTTGCACACCATCGCTCACCATGGTGAGGGAAGTCTTGACTTTAACCTCATTGATGGCATCCCTGAAGATCAGCTTGTCATCTTCGTCGTCGTCAGCCAGGAGGATGTTGAGCGGGCTCTGATTCATTGTGTTTAGAAAGGTTGGAGGGTTAGTCGCTGCGCAAGGTACAAAAACAGTCGTGGGTCTATATTGTTAAGAGGCTTTCCGACGCATCTTGATAATACGCTGGAAGGCTGTAGGAGTAATCCCGGTTGTCTTTTTAAACTGGTTCGACAAATGCTGGACGCTGCTGTAATTGAGTTGCCAGGCTATTTCCGTCAGCGTAAGGTCGCCTGCGATGATCAGTTGTTTTGCACGTTCGATCTTTTGCAGGATGATAAAATTTTCGATTGAAGTAAAGGTCACATCAGAAAAGATCTTTGAGATGTGGCCGTAACTATGATTGAGTTTTTGCGCCAGGAAGTCAGAAAACTTGGCGGATGGGAGCCGGTCTTCTGAATTCACCAGTTCGATGATCGTGTCTTTGATCTTCTGTACAAAGATGCTGCGCTGGTCATCCAGGATCTCGATGCCATATCTTTTCAGGGCAGCGTTGAGGTCTTTGTGTTGCGTGTAGGTTACGGCTTTTTTCAATTCGACTTCACCCAGTGAGGTAAGCTCATATGGGATCTCCAGTTTTTCGAGTTGTTCCTGCAGGATCATCTTGCAGGCCGTTACCGTATCGTACTTGATATGTAGTTTCATTTCCTAA
>JANPKZ010000241.1:0-4418 GCA_031426295.1 Saprospiraceae bacterium | reverse complement strand
TTCATCTTCGTCGATCTCGGAAAAGTATGCATGACCTCCCTGTGCCACATTGCAGATCCAACTGTCGGGACCCGGCATACGCACGGCAGAACCCATCACTTTGCGATTTACAACAATAGTTCGTTTATCCCCCTGCGTGACATTTTGGAGGTAACGCATCGCAAGCATAGGGAAAAGATCTGAGGTAAGGATCTTATCGATCTCTGATACAGGATGTCGGATATTACCCACCCAAACATATGATTTTGAAAGCCTGATGATCCCTAATCCTCCGTAAGAATATAATGGTTTTAAGACAATCTCATTTTGTTTCGTTAATTCAATAGCTTCCGCTACAGAAGAACATAAGCTTGGTGAAGGACATAGATGGACAACCTGGAGCAAAAATTCTTTTGAGCTGGTTTCAATCGTGCCGGATGGCTGATTGATTATTTTTTCTTTAGGAACTATCTGCTCAAGTGATAAAAGAAATTTTTTATTCAGCGGTTGCGGCAACCGGATCAGGATCGCGTCAATGTCAGCAGGATTTATTTTTTTCGCATTTTGAAGCAGAAATTCTCGTGACGGATCAAATGAAATTGGTCCTTGAATAGATATACCATATATATCAGCAGTCGGATCTCCCTCAAAAAAAGTTTTATTTAATACCAACCCACGCGTACACACCCAGAGATGGTTACATCTCGCATCTGCATGCAATTCAGTAGACAATTCGTACAGCGAATTGGAAGATACATGTGCCCTATGGTCCGTCAGGACCAGCAGATTTTGCTTCATGCTTCCGTCATGATTTCACGGATCAGGAATGGATCATCGTTGAATGATGAAAATAATGCAAGGTTAAATTGCCCATTTTTATTCATCAGTTTTCGAGCCATTCGATCAATGGCTACCGTACTCAGGATGGTCTGGATGTAGGCTTCGATGAGATCATCCAGGCCCATGCCGAGATGATTGAAATCCCTGCGGTCCATCAGGATCAGTCGATTCGTATCTGTATTCCATTTTCCATCACGGTCTTTGAAACTGAGATTCGTTCCCAGCATATCCCATGAATCCTCCCCTTCTTTAACCACATCCGCCAAAGGTTTTTCAGCACGTCGTGAATACACACAAACTGGTCGGTAACCCTCAGGTGTGGAACATACCATCATCCGTAGATCAAATACAAATGTTTCTCCCTTCTTATTCGGTATGGTCCCGAGATGAAAAAATTTACCCGCCTCGGTTCGTGAACTCCATCGATAATTCCCGATCAGGGACTGTACAATGAATTTTGAATATTCATAATCGCGTTGCATGAATTGTTGCAGCTCACTATCGTTGACTATCGTGTACACACCCTGTCCCGCATTACTATATGGAACTTTGATAACAGCCTGTCCTCCCATCCGTCGCACCCACGTGGGAACTTCTTCTTTGCTCACATCCCAAATAGTTTCTGGTGTCCTGATCTTCAGACCCAGGCTTACAATTTCCTGGTTGTAGAGATCGTACGCCTTTGATGCCATCAGCTTATTACGACCACCTGCCAGACAGGCAACGATTGGATTATAAATTTTTGTCCGTATAGATGCGGGGATTCGATTCCATGGCTTCTGAGTGACATACCGGAAAGCGGCTGCGAGTGGTCGCCATTTATTTTTTTCATCCAGGATCTCCATCATCTTACTCCTGTACCGGATGTGATCATTGGGCTGATCGTTGTGAAGCGGCACCAGGTAGACCGGATGTTTTAATACATCAGCCATTGAAGCTGCATAACCACTGTTCTCCATGATGTTTTTATCATAGAGGATCGCAACGGGTGATGAAGTGGGCAGGCTTTTGATCTTGCAACAAGGCACAAATGATTTTTCGATCAGATCCCTGTAGCCACCCTGCACCTGGTGATCAAGCGGTAAGGGCATGGATTTTTGCCCTGATGGACAACTATTATTCTCAATAATGACCATCTGCCGTTTTCCCTTTGCATTGGTCACATTGATGAGGTCAGCACCCGACCAGAAGTAATACAGAGGTTGATAGTTGATGATCTCTTTCAGCTTAGATGCCTTGACTTGTGGATGCAGGTGGCAATACCTGTCGATGATCAGCTGGTTGTCAAGATTCAGAAAAAAATTGATCAGCGGATGGATCGTGGCATTCAATGCCTTGGGATACCAGTGCTGATGGTTTTCAAAACTACCGGGAAGAATTAACTGCGTTTTTTCGTCTGGATTCATCTTATGCGTCCGGTGAAGGGGTCCATTTATCCAGAGGTGAAACTTTAAACTGTCTCAGCATGGGCAGCAGGTTTTCGATTTTGTCTGTAGACATAAGAAGGGATCGGGATGATTTGTTTAAAAAGCCTTCCGCCACCATTACCTCTGCTTGTTGTATGAGGTAGTCAAAATAACCACCAGGATTGTACACAATGATCGGCTTGTGATGAAGATGTAATTGAGCCCAGGTTAGGGTTTCAAATAATTCATCCAGCGTTCCAAAGCCTCCGGGAAATGCTACAAACGCGTCCGATTTATTGACCATGGCAAGCTTACGGCTATGCATATCGGGAACTACGATCAGTTCGGTCATGCCTTTATGGGCTAATTCTTTTTCCTGAAGGCCTAAAGGGATCACACCTGTACAAAGTCCGCCTAAACCTAATATCGTATCAGCCATAACGCCCATCAGCCCGATGCTGCCGCCACCATTGACGAGCCTGATATTATTTTCTGCGAATAAAGTCGCAAGCCGGATGGCATCCTCTGTATACACGGAACGGTTACCGCTTGCCGAGCCACAATAGACGCAAATGGATTTCAGTGTGTTCATTTGAAAGTGAAGATAATGATATTGGATTTTGGGCTACTTTCGGACCTTGATTTAATATCCGATCCATTTTGATCTCAAGTCATATACATGCAGGTTTTTAAGTTCGGAGGGGCATCTGTCAAAGATGCACAGGCTATCAGGAATGTAGCGGGCATCATCAGCATGACACAACACCGGCCGCTGGCCATTGTCATTTCCGCTATGGGTAAAACCACCAATGCCCTGGAAGACCTCATACGTATGCATTACAACCAGCCGGACAATCTGCCTGCCATGGTAGAAAAGCTGAAACAGTATCACGAAGCAATCGCTGTGGAATTATTGCAGGGCCATGAGCAGGGTCTGCTGAATGATCTGCATGATGTCTGGGTAGAACTTGGGTGGATCCTGGAAGAGGATCCACATCCGGATTACAATTATCACTACGACCAGATCATTGTTTTCGGGGAAATTGTTTCCACCAAAATTGTAAGCGCATATCTGACCCATCAGGGTATCACCCATCAATGGCTGGATGCCAGGAGCTTTATCAAAACGGATTCGGGGTACCGCGAAGCGCGTGTTCAGTGGGATTCTACTCAGGAGGCTGTCAATTCGATGGTAAAAAAAGCCCTTGATAAAGATGGCATCATCATCACGCAAGGCTTTATTGGTTCGACTCCATACAATGAAAGCACAACACTGGGTCGTGAAGGTTCTGACTATACTGCTGCCATTCTCGCTTACACGCTGGACGCAGAATCAGTAACAATTTGGAAGGACGTTCCCGGTATCATGACGGGTGATCCAAAACGTTTTGAAAAAGTAATCAGGCTGGAGGAAATTTCCTATCACGAGGCTATTGAAATGACATACTACGGCGCCAAGGTCATACATCCAAAAACGATCAAGCCACTTCAGAATAAAAACATACCGCTCTTCGTACGCCCCTTTGATCAGCCAACATTGTATGGCACCAAGATCAGCTCATCTGATTCACCATTCTTACCTCCCATTGTGGTAGTGGAGTCAGACCAGGTACTGCTTCAGATCTCAACAAAAGATTTTTCCTTCGTTGCAGAAGAACACATCAGTGAAATATTTGACCACATCGCCAGTCATCGCATCAAGGTCAACATGATGCGCAATACCGCCGTCAGCTTTCTCGTCTGCGTCAAAAATGAAATCGACAAGCTTGAAAATCTATCAAGGGATCTTGAAAATTCATTTCACATCACAACATTAGAAGATCTCGATCTTATCACAATACGCCATGCCAATCAGGGTGTCCTTGACCAGGTGCGCAAGGGCAAGGAGATTATCCTGGAGGAGCAGTTTGGGGATACGAATCAGCTCGTGGTGAAAGCGGTGTGAAGTACGAAGTACGAGGTTGGAAGTACGAGGTACGAAATAAAAAAAAGTTATTAGAATTACGATATAATCTCGAATGGATAAAATGAAATTTGATAAAACCAAGTATATTGACCAAAAAGATTCTTTAAAAGAAATTGATAAAACTTTTCGAATTTTAGAAAACAAATTTATTTCTCTTGGTATCGATTATGTTAATAAAATAGGTGGATTATTTGAAAATGATTTGTTTTACATGTTTAGAGAAAGTG
>JANPKZ010000240.1:0-8637 GCA_031426295.1 Saprospiraceae bacterium | reverse complement strand
CGCGATTTGAGGGATAACTGATTAGCAATTGACTGAGTCAGTGTTTCACCATCAGGTGTTAGATAGATGATCTCATCATAGTCACCACCTTTCTGAAGATTACGAATCGCATCTGCTAACGGCTGTGCCATCAACACCATCCCGGCACCACCACCGAATGCATAATCATCAATCTGATGATAGTTGCCAATTCCAAATTCGCGGAGGTCATGCACACGCACCCTCAGGAGCTGCTTTTCAGCAGCCCGTGCCAGAATACTGTGAGAGAAAGGTCCTTCCAGGAGCCCGGGGACCACTGCAAGGATATCGATCTCCAACATGGTTATATGATCAGAAAGTGATTACTTGATCCCCAGTAATTCGATCTCGAATATCAGGGTTGAGTATGGTTGGATCGTCGGACCTGCAGCACGCTCGCCGTAAGCAAGATCCTGCGGGATATACACTCTCCACTTAGAGCCGATCGGCATTAACTGAAGGATTTCAGTCCATCCTTTGATCACACGGTTGAGTGGAAATGAAATTGACTCACCGCGATCAACAGAGCTATCGAACACACTTCCATCAATCAATGTACCATGGTAGTGTACGATCACTTCGTCAGTAGCTTTTGGCTTGGCACCATCACCCATCTTGAGTACTTCATATTGAAGACCATTGTCAAGGGCAGTAACGCCTGCTTTGGTTTTGTTGGCAGCGAGAAATTCTTCACCGGCTGCTTTATTTGGCTTGTATAGTTTCATCTTACGTTCGAGTCCTCCTACCTGGATGTGCTGTTCACATTGCATGGTAGACATCTGGGTTTTTTCATCTTTCATGGCAGCAAGTACCGCAGCATAAAAAATATCCATGGGAAGATCTGTATAACCTTCTTTTTGAAAATTTTCTCCGACAAGGATACCGAGGCTGTAGGCCATACTATCATTCGCAGTTTTTAATGTCTGTGCGAATGACGAAGCAGAAATCAATAAACTGAAAGTTGCAATACAAAAAAGTGACTTCATTATTTTTTCATTTGACTGTAAAACATAAAATAATACGGGATCGTCTCAATCCCCTTATAGAAGTTGAATAATCCGTAGTGTTCGTTAGGCGAATGTATGTCATCTGAATCTAAACCAAATCCTAATAACACCGTCTTAACACCTAATACCGACTCGAACAGAGCAACAATAGGAATGCTCCCACCCGATCGTTGAGGTAAAGGTTCTTTTCCAAAACTCTTTTCCATAGCTTTCGAAGCTGCCTTGTACTCCACTGTATCAGTTGGCGTAACAGCAGGCTGTCCTCCATGATGAGGTGTCACTTTGACTTTCACCGAAGGTGGTGCAATGCTGATCATGTGATCTGTAAACAACTTCGTGATCTTATCAGGATCCTGATTTGGAACAAGACGCATACTGATCTTGGCATTGGCTTTTGACGGAAGAACCGTCTTAGCACCTTCACCGATATAGCCTCCCCAGATACCATTGACATCCAGAGTTGGTCGGATCGATGTACGTTCAAGAGTCGTATATCCATCTTCACCCATCAGTGCATCGACATTCAATTCTTTTTTATAATCAGCCTCCACGAAAGGAGCTTTATTCATTTGTTTTCTCTCCTCATCTGACACCACATCGACGTCATCATAAAAACCAGGAATAGTTACATGACGATTCTCATCATGAAGCGATGCGATCATCGTGCAAAGCACATTGCATGGATTGGCTACTGCACCACCATAAACACCACTGTGTAAGTCCTTATTTGGACCTACAACTTCCACTTCCATGTATGACAAACCTCTAAGGCCTGTTGTGATCGAAGGCACATCATTGGCGATGATGCTTGTATCAGAAACGAGAATTACATCGGCACCCAGCTTTTCTTTATACTGATGAAGGAAATCTGGCAGATTAGCAGAACCAACTTCTTCTTCACCCTCAAACATAACCTTGACATTACATGGCAACTGGTCAGAAGCAATCATAGCCTCGATAGCTTTCACATGCATGTAGAGTTGACCTTTATCGTCACAGGATCCACGTGCCCATATTTTTTCATCCTTGATGACAGGCTCAAATGGTGGAGAATTCCAAAGGTTTAATGGATCGACTGGCTGGACATCATAATGACCATAGATAAGGATCGTTGGGGCATTCTCAGAAACGATCTTTTCTCCATAGACAACCGGATGCCCTTTCGTGGGAACGATCTCAACTCCGGTTAAACCAACACGCGTCAGTTCCGCACTCAGCCATTGGGCAGCCCTGAGCACATCATCTTTATACTTGGTATCGGCACTGATGGATGGTATTTTTAAAAATTCCACCAATTCATCAAGAAAACGCTGACGATTTGCCTGGATATAACCTTGTACTGCTTCCATACGTTTAGACCATTGAGCTTTTAAAGACGGAATTGAGACGTCTGTTATTGTTATAAAATGGGTCCCGAAGGTACACATTCGCCATAAATAGCACGGAAGGATGCAGCCCGGGTTAAGTCCCATTTTATACGAAAACGGGCCGTTCAGTCGTATTGAGAAGGTTTTTAGGTCAAAGTCTTACTTTTAGGACACGGGCGTTGATAATCCACAGGAGTTTAATGAAAGAAATAGGTAACATTTTGATTTGTTTTTCGCTGGTAATGCTTATCGCATACCAGGCTGACGCCCAGCGGATCATCATCAATAGCAATGGTGACCGTATTGTCATGTACCCTGATGGATCCTGGCGGGCAGTTGAAGCAGGCGACTCAGTCCTCCTTAGGCAAAATCTGCAAAAATCAGAATCACTCTCCTCTGCCGCGGAATCACCTCAGACTTCTTACCAGCGCAATCCGGCCGAAATCCAGGAATACGTATTGAAACAATGGAATGAACTCCATTTCCACATCAAAGCTCAGGAGAAAAAAGTCCAGGGCGAATTTCGTGCCGCCACCAACGCAAAGTTCAAAGCCGATGAGCAGCTGAATAATGCCATGGCAAACAAGAAGCTGATGGAGCCAGATAAGCTGGCTGCCTTGCAGGAAGAATATGATGCTTCCATCAAGCGACTGAAACAGGCTAAACTCAATCAGTCCGCCATTGGAAAGTTGATGGATCTATCAAAGAGTATTGGAAGCCTGAAACCAGAAGCCATTTCCGGAAAACTTAATGGTCTTCGTTCAAAGTATAATATCTACCTAACTAACTACGAACCAGGTAAAGTTGTGCCGAAGACAAATGCGCCTGTGCAGAATCAAAACGTGATTGTTTCTAAATCAGAAAGCCAGGATAAAACAAAGGATAATTCCATATCAGTATCTGTTGCAGCAGTCCCGATTAGTGAAAACGATGGTTCAACGTATCGTTCTGAACCATTTGACTGTAAAGTCCGGTCAGACACTGTCGATGAAGCTACTTCCCGCCGAAGGATCATCCTGGAGCCAGGACTTTTATTTACGCACACCGATCCTGATCTGCGCCCTTATTTCAAAGACAAAGAATTGATCACATGCTATGGTGAATTATCGAAGATTGACGAATATGTATATTTCACAATAGAATTTCATATCGCCAGTTCTCATTCACAAAGCAATTTTGGCATGCTGGCAAATGGCAGCTTACTGAGATTAAAATTATTGAGCGGTGAATATGTTTCACTTTACAATATCAAAGCGGATCGTGGCAGAATTGATCCGTATAGCGGACACACGATCTTCACAGGACAATATGCTTTAGGGAAAGATGAGATCCGATTACTACAATCATCTGAGCTTGATAAGGTGCGCATTTTGTGGAGCACCGGGTATGAAGATTATGATGTTTATAAGATTGATTTTTTCAAAGACCGGCTTGCATGTCTGATGTCTCAATAGACAACTTTCCCATAAATGAATATTGAATGCTCGGATTAAGATTACCTACGGATCCACGGTGGGTAAACATGGCAGAGATGACATTGGAAGATATCCTGACAGATCATGCGTATTGCGAAATGAAAGCCGCTACAGCATGTATTTCACTCATCCAAACATTTCCTGAAAAAACTGAAATGGTGGATGCGCTGGCTCCGATTGTTTCAGAAGAATGGAGCCACTTCCGGCTTGTTCTTGCAGAATTAGATAAACGTGGAATGCAGCTGGGCTGGCAGCGCAAAGATGAATATGCAAGCGCCCTTTTAAAATTCGAAAAAAAAGGTACCTCACGTGAACAGCGCCTTGTCGAACGACTCCTTACATGCGCCCTTATTGAAGCTCGTAGCTGTGAACGCTTCAGGCTGTTATCACTTCATGTCAGTGATGATAAGCTGAAAGAATTCTACCATGGTTTTATGATCTCTGAAGCAGGCCATTACCGGTTGTTCATAGATCTCGCAAACCATTATGGGGAAGCAGCCAGCATCAAACAACGCTGGCAGGAATACCTGGCTTTCGAAGCAGAAATGATTTCCGGTCTCGCGTTACGTGGTGACCGCATCCACTAATTATTATTGCGGCATGTTATCCGAACGCACAAGCTGGACCTGTGTAGCATTATTGTTATAGGTCTGTGTTCCTACCCATACCATCATATCATTATTGTGCATCACACTCCACTCAGTCCTTGGAAGATCCGTGCCATCAGGACGTAGTTCCAGGATCTTTTTCTCATGGTTATAACCCCAGCGACCTGTGTGAGTCTGATCCTGTAGCTTGCCAGCTTTGAAAGTACCATCCGGTGCCAGATCGATCCATTGACCGGCGAACGGTTGCTCGGTGGATGGTTTTCCAACTGTGCTGGAGGCTTTGTAATGAAAAAGTTGATTTGTCAGGAAGGCATAGTCATGACCTCCGGAAAGGGTTGATGTATCAGGATTGACCACAAGGCTATCAGGCTGGGTGGTGGAAGGCGTTTCTTCCTGGACTGTTGTGGTAGCAGGTTTGCAGGCAATCAGGAAAAGAATGGCAAAAGCACACAGAAGTTGAATGGATTTCATTACGTTTAATTTTTTGAAGGCACAAATTTAGAGGAATGATTGATTTCTTACACCTTTCCGATTAATTCACTATTATATTACTCTATGATCGATATGCTCAGGTCACCCATTGTAATCACAGCAAGGAAAACATTGCTTGATCATGGTGTGAAGCCTGGTGAACGTATTCTAGCGGGCGTTAGCGGTGGTGTGGATAGTATGGTGATGCTGGTGATTCTGTCTGGACTGGGCTACAAAGTAGAAGCAGCTCATGTCAATTTTCAGCTCCGCGGCGAAGATTCAGATCTTGATCATGAACTTGTACGGAACTGGTGTGAAGCACATGGCATACAATTTTTCGAACATACAGCTGACACACTAACATATGCTGAAGAGCACAATTTGAATATTCAGTCAGCAGCACGTCATATCCGGCAAAAGTGGTGGTTAGAAGTATGTAAGGAGCATGGCTTCACATATGTTGCCACTGCGCATCATCATGATGATAATATTGAAACATTTTTTATCAACGTACTGCGTGGCACCGGTTTGAAAGGCTTGAAAGGAATTTCAACCGAATCAATGATGGAATCGGGATTACATTTTATCAGACCAATTATCCGCGTCTCAAGATCTTCCATCGAATTATTTGCTGAAGAATATAAAATTCCTTTCCGTCACGATCAGTCCAATTTTAAGGATGACTATTTGCGAAATAAGCTTAGACATCATGTCATTCCTGAACTAAAAAAGATCGCAGGGCAGGAAGATGGATTTTTGAAACATATGCTGCTTCGTACGGATCTCGAATGGAAAGCATGGGAAGTAAGTTACCAGGATTGGCAACAGGATCATCTTGTAAAAGATCTTTCAGGCATATTCATAAAAGGGAATTCAAAAGACCATGCATACATGTTACGCTGGCTGGAAGAACAAGGTATACCCTGGTCACTAAGCTATGATTTTATCCATGCGTATCACCAGGTGAAAGGTAAAAGTCTCACGTATGGAAACTTTGTTTTATCAAAAGCAACGGAGGGTTTTTATTTCGAAAAATCAGAAAATTTTTATCCCATTATAATTAACTCTCCCGGGGAATACCTCGTGGGAGAACAAACATTTTTGATTTCAACTATTTCAAAAGAAGAAAGTCAATTTTCAGACAACCCAAATGAAGAATTTGTAAGCAGCAGCGTAATTCGTTGGCCATTAACGATCAGGACAGTTGAACCTGGAGATAGTTTTCAACCAATCGGTATGAGTGGCATGTCAAAGAAGCTACAGGATTTACTAGTGGACTTAAAATTGGATCAACACGAAAAAAAGAAAGTAAGAGTTCTTTGTAATGAAGACCATATCATCTGGGTGATGGGATACAGAATGGATGAAAGAGCTAAGATGTTAACTGAAGAAGTGAATGGTTATGTATTGAAAATAGATCTTTGATTGACGATCACAACGCAAACACAATCACAAACCCGATCACTGTTACAATAATCCCATACATAAAAATAGTATAGCACTTCCGCAGGTAGCCATACTTTGCCCCAAGCGTTTTGCCAAGGAAAAATAGGTCACGCATGATCGTTGTATCCAAAATATCATCATCCGCAACAGTTGCATTCATCCCCTTTTCATATTCGTCAAAGCTCATGTTGAAATAATTGCCGAAGAAAAAAAGATTTGACTTTTTATCAAGGATACTTTCCATGCTGCTATACCCCTTCATCGGGATCGGACGTGTAGCAAGGGTTGCAAACACCATGGAGATAACGCATACCGTCAGCAGCATCATGGTTGGTATTAGCAACAATTTATTTTCGGCAATCTCGGCGCCCAACAACGGCAATGCGAATGTGATGATCAGTGCATTGACGGACAACATTATGTTGGCCTTATTATCAGCGATCGCACTTAAATCAATATGATTTCGTAAAGCTGTTTTAAATTGCGTCTGGGCAGATTTGCTGTTGGCAATCGTATTTATTTTCTCGGATTTCGGAGGCTTGACAGGCTTTTCTTTCTCTTCAGTCTTGGATTCGATCTGAGTCAATTCGTTGATCAGCAACCGCCTGTTTTCAATCTTCTTTTCATTATAACGCTCCTTTCCTGCAGAGGAATAAAATTCATGCTCATCGAGGAACCGCAAATTTGTCTTTGCCCAGTCTTTTTTGGAGAGGACCGCATTTTGCACCGTATTTAATTCTTTACGAAGACTGTTGGTGTATATCTGGAAATGGGATTTACCAAGAGAGCTTGTATCCGCATCTTTCATCAATGCTTCAAGCTTGCTTTCCGGCTTCACTCCAACCTTGGTCACCTCGATATATCGAAGGATACGATCGATCCTTTCCTGTTCATAATTCCGTGACTCAAGAAACTCCGTTGCAATGCGTTTACTCTGATCCTCATGCCCGGTATACGCTTCTGAAAATCCTACATCATGAAATAATGCGGCCAGGTTAAGCAATTCAAGGTCTCCATTGACCACCCCTGCATTGCGTGCAAGCAACAGGACCTCATCTCTCACCTGGGTGGTGTGGACCCAATTATGATAAGTGTATATATCGGAAGGAATTTTCTGTTCGAAAATCTGTCGAACATAATCTTCAGCTGCCGTGATGATATCGGTCTGCTCCACTGTGGACATCATTCCAAAATTATACCGTTTTTTGAGTTTTTCATGATCCGGGTACCCGAATAGCAAATAAACTGTCCTATCTCCCAGGGTGCTTACCTATCAACGATGAACCGGCTAAAAACCTTGTCTACGGATCTCGTCTTCACATCAGCTTCATAGATTGTCAACAGGATATTGCCATCCGGGTAAAAGTCCAGTTGGATAAATCCACCAATCTTGTGACCATAAATCAGGTCTTGATCATTGGCAACCCCGTTTTGCTTCGATCCGGATCCCGAAACAATAAAATGAATCTTATTTTCAGTGAGATATTGAAGATTGTGCTCATGCCCCGATAAGAAGATCATTTCACCGGGATAGTCCAGATCTTCAAGGATCGCATCCCTCAGACTATGATACTTTGGATTCTTTATATCCTGCGGATGCCCAAATACCGTCCGGTACCATGGATAGATTGATCCAATAACAGGTAGTGGCAGGTACAGCCATTTTACAACCTTTGATAATGGGAAAAGGTGATCCCTCAACGTGTAATATCCACCATGCGGACCCTGGCTCCTGATCGGATGATGAAGGGCTACGAGGATCTGTTTGTTTGCATTTTCATCAATAAGGTCATGAAAGGCCTTGATCATGGACTCACGGCTCTGATGATCGCATCCTGAATTCATTTCAGGTTCTCCTGCCCAATCCTGGATCCACCACTGAGAATCAATAATGATCATGATCACTTTATCAGTAAGGGGAACAACGTTAGGACCACCACAACCATTTTCAGGAAGCATGCTCACATTAAGACCATCAAGATTTTTTATATAATCACCCTGGCGCCTGATGGCATCCAGGCCACCCGGCTTGAATTCATTCCAGTCATGATTGCCTGGGATAAACATGATCTGCCCATCAAAGTCACGTAACGCATCAACCTGCGTCTTCAGGATTTCTTTTGCTTTTTTATTACCCTCGATATTCTCTGGGGGTGGCATTCCGGCAGGATATATATTATCCCCCAGGAAAATGATCGCACCCGGCTGCACATCATCCCCTGACATTAAAGCGAGGTTTGAAATT
>JANPKZ010000239.1:0-2125 GCA_031426295.1 Saprospiraceae bacterium | reverse complement strand
CTTGAATTGTATCTGGTAGTCCTTGCGATTGCGTACATGCCAGAAGCCTTCGATTGCATCCTCCTCATACTTCGCACGGATGTAAGAATCATATACGGGAAACTCAATCCACAGTGTATCATGTGAAGTTCGGCGATCAATGCCCATCTTAATATCCGTCAGCGTGATCCGTTCTTCACCATTTTGAATGACGATGTGGAATGAATCGGGTGTGGTGTATACCACTTCAAAATTAAATGGCAACTGTCCTTTTGATTTTTCATCAAAGCCTTCAAAGTCATCGCTGAGGTAAAGCACGCCGCGCCACATGCCGGGTGGCAAGGCATTGAAGGGTTCGCCGAAAGTGAGGCAGGAAAGTCCGGAAATAAGTAAAAAGAAAAACAAAAGTGGTTTGGCCATGATTAAGATTTTTCCCCCACGAAATGTTGTTCCTTGTCGCGGAACATCACATTGAACGTCGTAAGGCTGCCGTAGATGCGAGTGATGTATTGTTGCATGTCAATTTTATCTTCTTCGCTCAGTTTGGTATGTGCGTTGATCTTTTGTTCGAGCACACGGACGCGGTCACGGAGCATGACGATCTTATGGAAAAATGTCTCGATCGGCAGGTCCTTGGGTTTGAGTCCGGTTTCGCCTGGCTGCATGACCAGTGTGCCGCCTTTCCATTTGTCTGCAATGGTGACAACCTCAGAGATATCGCTCCATTGTTTGAGGATCTTCATCAGGGATTTTTCGGCATCGGTGAAGGTGATGGGTTCGGTGGCTTCGACGCGGTCGAGGACTTCCCATTGGGTGTAGTCTTTACCAACGTTTTTGATGCCGTAGACGATAAAACAAACCTCATATGCTACAGCATGGAGGCGGATGACAACACCGTCGCCATACGCAGGGTGTTTGACGCGGGAGCCGATGCCGAGAAGTTCTTTTTGTTCTGCCATATAAACAAGCTAAGGTTGTTTGATTGAGGGGGCTAAAATAGGGAAAAGGATGCTAGGAGTATGGGCAGGGAGCTGGGAGAATTGAATAATGAACGTGGAGTACTGAATGTTGAATTTTGAAGTTAATTAAGCGCTGAAGGGGGGCAGGATGAAAAATATTTTAGACCTGAAGGGGCGCAATAACCCCATTGTCCTTAATCATCCGGATCATCTCATCAACACTATCCGGGTACACCCAATTCCATTGCCCCTGGTTGCGGAACCAGGTCAGTTGTCTCTTGGCGTATCGACGGGTACTCTGCTGGATCATGGGGATGGACTGATCGAGGGTGACCTCATTATCGATGACCTGGAATAATTCTTTGTATCCCACGGTTTGAAGTGCTTTCAGGTGCCTGTGAGGGTAAAGATCTTGTGCTTCTGTAAGCCAGCCCTGGTCGATCATCTTTATCACACGCCGGTCAATTCGGTTGTAAAGATCTTTGCGTGGCAGGTCGAGAGCAATACACAGTGTCCGAAATGGACGCGTCGCCTCACGGCTCATATGGAATGAACTGAATGGCTTACCGCTATGTGCACTGACGGCAACTGCCCTGATGAGTCTTGAATGATTGGATTGATCTACCTGGGCCAAATAATCCGGATCCATTTCGGTAAGGGCGTCAATTAGGGGTTGTGTACCGCCCGCCGCCCAAACATCCGTCCAATGTCTTGTGACTTCTTCCGGTACATCCGGCATCGGATCAAATCCCGAGACGACGGATTGGATATATAGACCCGTTCCCCCGGTGAGGATTACAATGTCATGTTTTGCAAAGAGTGTGTAAATGATCGTTAATGCATCAGTTGTGTAATGTCCCGCTGAGTATGGGTTATGAATGGATGTGTGGCTGATCAAATGATGAGGTACTGATGCCAGTTGTTGCTGATCGGGTTTGCCAACGCCGATGTTCAGTTCTTTATAGACCTGCCGTGAATCTGCGCAGACAATTTCAGTCTGGAAATGTTGGGCCAATGCAATGGCAACTTCTGTCTTGCCGATGCCTGTAGGTCCGCCAATCACGACCAGTAATTTGTTTGACCTATCTTTAGCGTCCACGGCTGAAAGTTCGGATTTTATCTATGATGTATGCATTTATTCGTTTGTGGGCAAAAATTTTCCTCAGACTTTATTTCAGAAAGATACT
>JANPKZ010000238.1:0-3873 GCA_031426295.1 Saprospiraceae bacterium | reverse complement strand
ATTTGACTTTAGAATTTTTTAGTGCTGTCTGGATCCTGGCTGCTGTCAGCTTTGGATTTTTATTGAGGCTGTTAACAAGCCCCTCGATCAATGCTTCACGATTAGACAAAATTCTTGGAAACAGTCGTCTGCGTCCATCGTTGTGTCCCGGTGGATTTACAACATTCTTGATCGAAATAGAACAAAGGTGATCTCCTTTGACTTTATAGGGATTGACCCTGAACGCAACGAAATCATTGTCATGCACTTTATTCATAAATGCACCACTTTGCAACTCAGCTTTTAATTCCGTCCAGGATTGCAGGTAGCGATGTTCATGGATCATAAATTTTGGCAACACCTCAAACACGATCTGGTACACGATCCCCATGCCACCAAAACTCAACACTGTGCTGTAGAAAATATCATCATCCTGGATCAACCGTACATCTGGTTCTGCAGCCTGATGACGAATGGGATCTGTAATGCCATTGGTAGGTTCGATCTGTACAAGTTCACTGCCTGTGATGACAAGCCGCAATGCACGAACCATATCGGGGAATGCAGGCTTCTTAATGCCCGTTCCATGTGTACCTGTCATCAACGCACCGGAGACAGTCTGAAAATCAACCGCACCCATGTTTTCCAATGCCAGACCCAATTCATCCAATATCCTGTTGACGCGTCTTATTGTAATTCCCGCATCGGCTAACACATAATTTTTTGTGCCAAATTCAGTCCTTACCGTATCTGTATATCTTTTCGCATCCCTAAGGTTTTTCATGTCCATCAGAAAATCCCTTCCCTTGGCCGCTTCAGAAAAAGAATGTCCCGAGCCCACTGCACGTACGCGCAGTCCTTCATTCTCCGCTTCAGATACGATCGCCTGGATATCTTCCGCATTCTCAGGATAAAAATATCGGAGTGGGGTCGAAGAGACATTATTAGTAACATTATACCAGCGGTATCGTGTCAGGGATATATTGAGTAATCTTGGATTCATAACCGGTAAGAATATTATGTGCGGAGAATAAACATTTCACGATGATGACGAATGGAAAACCATTCCACAAAAAGACTCGAAGCGGTATGAGCAACAATCGTTGGGATGAGGCTGCCGGTTTTTAAAACAACAATACATGCAACCGCTCCATAAAAAATGGAGGCAACAGAAATCCGGTTGAGCTTAAAATAATGTGAGAGCGCATATAAACCAGTACACGCCACAACCGCCACAGCTTCATTACCGAAGGCAGTTAATAAAGACTGAAATAATAATCCCCTGTAGAAAAATTCATAGGCTGTAATGTAGAGAATCCAATACAGCGCACTCAGGATAAAAATATTGGGTCGCCAGAATCTTATCCGTACCTCCGGAAATTGTTCGAGGCTCGATCTTTGTTTGGTTGTACGCCAGCTGAATAGCAGGACAAATAACACGCCCACAATCGTGTACCACATTACGTCCTGATTCCATTTAAAAGAAATATTAAGATCAGCTAATGTTGGTTTTCCAAACATTTGCGTGCACATAAGCAGAAAAAGCGGGATGAGTGCATAAATGAGAAAGCCGGTAATCCTTCTTCGGAAAATCCTGTTGACGTACGGCGGATTCGCATCGTACATGATCTGATACCTTACGGGCAATCGAAGTGAGGAAGCTAAATAATACCAGATAATAAATCCCAGCGAAGCAATACTTAATGCCAAAATGAGAATGGCATTCTGGTCTTCAGGGAGTATTGATAAAAGTGTGTAGCGCATTTTTATTCAATTGATACGTTTGTTCTGCAAATTGTTTGATCCCGAGCAACTGGTTGCGATCCGTGACATCGATCTTTAATTTTTTATTTCGCAGCACATCAGGTGCTGATTCGTCATTGTAATAGGCGTTGACGCGCATGTAATTTTTTTCAGGTAAGATCTGGCGGGATAAATATTGATTTGTCGCCATGTTGGTGTCTATCACGAGGCTGATAATGTATCGCTGCCATTTAAAAAGGCCCCAGTCCGGGTTTTTCAATTGAGTTTCTTTAATGTAGGATTGCCCTGTACTGCCGCAACCTATAGATAGTAATTTTATTTCTTCCGGTTTTTTGGCAAGACCGCTTAAATTATTGCTTGGAACGGCCGTGTTATGAGTAGCAGTATTTCCATTCATCGCAAAAGCCAGCCCGAATGCTGACGGATCATTTGAATAACTTCCACCTTCACCATGATCCTGGTAGATCGGCAAATTAATTGCTGCTGCAGATGTACGCATCGCAACATCGAGCAGCTTTAACGGATGATCACGTGTAAATGCAGAATTAAAAATAATGATCTTGAATCCTGGTATTTCATTCGCAGTGAGATAGGGTCGCAAGTCAAGACTTGGCATCAGGAAGATGGGCTTCTCTCCATACGTTGCAAATACATCGCCCATGGTTTTGTTTTCACCAATGTGATGCAGCAAGGCTTTTCGCAAACCTTTGTTGGTATACTTCGCCCTGAAAAAATTCAGCGGATTGGTTAATAAAGATTGGCGGTAAAAACTTTTAGGAAGTAGTTTGGCAGCTTCGTCGAGGTAGATACTTTGGATCGTCTCCATGTTCAGCCCGGCTGCAATCGAAGTAGCAATAATGCCACCGGTTGCACTGCCGATAATTACATCAAACAGATCTGTTACTTTTTTGCCAAGATCGTTTTCTAGCTGGCGCAGGATGGTAGCGGGAAACAATCCACGGGTGCCTCCACCATCGATTGATAAGATTCTGATCGTCATCAGCGGGTTGGTTTTTACGTGTGTCTTGATTTGGAAACCAGGCTTGCTTTTGGTGTTCTGAAGTCCGATTTCCTAACTAATAATACAAAAAAGCTATTGATCTTAGCGAGACATTTTTTGTCCTGAAGCCGGCACACCTGCTCCCGCCCTGATTTTTTACCTTTAGCCCTCTCATTTGAAATACTTATGGCCAAGCCTACCTTATATCTTTTGGATGCGTATGCATTGATTTTCAGGGCGTATTATGCTTTCCTTCGTAATCCCCGCATCAATAGCAAGGGACTCAATACCAGCGCTATGTTTGGTTTTGTCAATGCGCTCGAAGATGTGATCAATAACCGTAAGCCGACACACCTGGCTGTATGTTTTGACCACAAATCACCCAACGTGCGTGTGCAGGAGTTTCCATATTACAAAGCTAACCGCCAGGAAACACCTGAGGACATCCGATTGTCGGAGCCTTATATCCGCAGCATCATCGAGGCCTATAATATCCCCATCCTGGAAGCACCGGGCTACGAAGCTGATGATGTGATTGGCACACTTGCCAAGCGTGCAGAAAAGGAGGGCTATTGTGTTTACATGGTGACACCTGATAAGGATTTTGGACAGCTTGTGTCTGAAAATATTTTTATCTACAAACCAGGACGCCAGGGAAGTGATGCTGAAGTACTAGGTCCAAAAGAAATAATTGCTAATTACGACATACACAAACCCGAACAGGTCATAGACATTCTTGCATTGATGGGGGATGCTGTTGATAATATTCCGGGTGTTGCAGGAGTAGGAGAGAAGACAGCCATGAAGCTTGTACATGATTATCACAGTGTCGAAGAACTTTATGAAAAAGTTGGTGAGATCAAAGGGAAGCTCCAGGAAAAATTAATTGCGAGCAAACAAGCTGCAATTGATTCCAAAAAACTAGCTACCATTTTATTGGATGCACCTGTTCCATTTGAACCTGAGCGCCTGATCATGGAACCACCGAACGCACCAAAATTATCAGCCATCTTCAACGAACTTGAGTTTCGTGCTCTTGGAAAACGTGTGATTGGAGATTCGTATGAATCGAATCCAACGGCTCCGTCGAGTACTCCAGTCTCAGGTTCCAAACAAGGTGATTTATTTGG
>JANPKZ010000237.1:0-3442 GCA_031426295.1 Saprospiraceae bacterium | reverse complement strand
AGCTGCCTGTACACATCCCATCCCAATAACTGGTCAAGATCATCTGCAAGACTCAGGAAAAAAGCAAAGATGATTAATGCCGTACGCAGATGATTTTCACTCACCCCTACTTTGATCAGGTCTTTTGATGACAAAGACATGATCAGCTCCGGTACAAGTTTAATGGGTGGAACATTTGCCGGAATATCAGAGTCTAATTGTGTTGACTTCGTAATCGCTCTTTTGTATGCAAGGACAATTTCCCTTAATTCTTCAGCGCTTTGCTGATCAATGGCATCCAGTTCCAGTTCGCTTCCTTTCGAACCTGCTGTATCCACCTTGACACTGACAACATCCAGGAATTGGTGAACGATGTTTCGTTTGAAATCTACTGACTGAATCCGATCAAACGGTACATTCAAAACTGTTTTTCGAAATACACCAGAACGTACACACAATTCATTGTTCTGAATAAAAAAATAATAACGTGTGTAGGCCAGGATGGAATAGATCAGTGAAATAAATACAACTCCCAATACAGTGAATATGATCATCAATCCTTTATCACTTTTCGGATTGATAAGCACGATCAGGAGAATCGGCCATATCTGCCGCACCACGATCCGGAAATACCGGAGCAGGATTAGTACAATCGCTTTAGGCGATTGACGTTGCGGTTGATAAAAGCGCGATGCGTTCATGGCCTAATCTTCTTCTGTGGATTGTTCTGTAGTACCGAGTATGTATGACTTAAGTTTCTCCGCTGTCTCAGGCAATAAACCCGGGATCATAAGATCAGTACTCTGGCCCCCTGCAGTGTAGATCGTCAGCTTTGAAATTCCAAAACGTCTGTCCAGGATTCCCTGTTTGATGTCACAGTGTTGCACCCGGTTAAATGGCACAGTGGTCATACTGCGCCACAACCATCCTGATGTAAAGCTGATGTCCTTTTCACGAAGGGCATAGCCCATATATTGAAATGAAACCTGGTAATAGAAAATGATCCAGAGAGCTAGTATGCTGATAATGCCGGCTGCATAAAATCCATAGGGCCAGGATTGGGGTCTGAACATCACCACTGTCCAGACAATAAAAATGATAATCACGGCAATTATGATCCCGGAGATAACCCGAACAGTTTTATACGCAGGTTCAAGCCTGATCAGCTCCAGGTCCTCTGCCCGGGGCAACTGGCTGATATCAAGTTGGGGATTGTTAAAAAGTTCGTTAGTTGGGTTCATATAGGTTAAGAGGGTGCATCCACCAGGTTTTGCAGGGAAGCTAAAAATGCGTGCGCTTTTTTCATGGTCTTGATTTTCTCCTTGATCATCAACAACCGGGTGGCAGATTGTTTCAGCTGGATGTCCAAAGTTCGCCCTTGTGAGCCAAGTAATTTAATCAACTTATCAAAAGTCGCACTTTCATAATAAGCAGACTGGGCATTTTTGTGAAAATAGGCCCGTAGGACATTACTTCTCAGCGTCAGACGGTCAAATCCCAATTGTTTGGCAATCCAGCGAAGTCTCAAACCATCAAACAATTCTTCCACAACAGCAGGTATTGGTCCAAACCTGTCTGTAAGATTACCGGCAAATTTTGTGATCCCTTCTTCAGATTCAATGTGATCCAGTTCTGTGTACAATCTCAGGCGCTCATCAATATTGGATACATATTCATCCGGAATGAGCATTTCGACATCACTGTCTATCGCCACATCCTGCACATATTTTTTATCCCGCTCCATTTGTTCGCGAAAGAGATCTTTAAAATCACTTTCCTTTAATTCCTGGATGGCCTCTTCCAGAATTTTCTGGTATGTTTCATACCCGATATCAGAAATGAATCCACTTTGCTCTCCACCCAACAGGTTTCCTGCACCACGTATATCCAGATCGCGCATGGCAATATCAAAGCCACTGCCGAGGTCAGAATATTCTTCAACTGTCTGAAGACGCTTCCGCGCTTCCTGTGTCAATGTGCTAAGTGGCGGAGTGAAGAGGTAACAAAATGCTTTTTTATTTGAACGACCTACACGTCCGCGTAACTGATGCAAATCACTTAAGCCAAACTGGTTGGCATGGTTGATCATAATGGTATTGGCATTTGGAATATCAAGACCTGTTTCGATGATATTCGTACATACCAGTACATCGTGTTTCTTATTGATAAAATCCAATAACGTTTCCTCTAGTTGATCAGACTCCATCTGTCCGTGGGCCATCGCGACATCAACATCAGGACAAACTCTTTTGATCAGCGCGGTGATCTCCGGAAGTGTTTTGATCCTGTTGTGTACAAAGAATACCTGTCCGCCACGCTGGATTTCATAATAGATCGCGTCGCGTATTACTTCATCATTAAATACACGTCGTTCTGTATGAATTGGCTGGCGATTCGGAGGTGGCGTGCGAATGATCGATAGATCTCGCGCGGCCATCAATGAAAATTGAAGTGTTCGTGGAATCGGTGTCGCAGTTAATGTTAGTGTATCAACATTTACCTGCAGCTTGCGCAGTTTTTCTTTTGCACTCACACCAAATTTTTGTTCTTCATCAACGATGAGCAACCCCAGGTCTTTAAACTTTAAATCCTTATTCAGGATGGCATGTGTACCGATAACAAGATCCAGCTTGCCCTCATTGAGCCGTTGGATGATTTCTTTTTTTTCTTTCGCAGATCGGAAACGATTTATGTAATCAACACTTACACCCAGACTTTCCAATCGATCTTTAAAGCTGTGGTTGTGTTGCAGCGCCAGGATTGTGGTTGGCACAAGAACTGCCACCTGTTTACCATCTACAATAGCTTTAAATGCTGCACGTATGGCCACTTCAGTTTTCCCAAAGCCCACATCACCACAGATAAGTCGGTCCATCGGATGTGCCTTTTCCATATCCTCTTTGACATCCATCGTTGCTTTCAGCTGATCCGGTGTATCCTCATAGATAAAGGATGCTTCCAGTTCGTTTTGCAAATATCCATCAGGAGAAAATGCAAAGCCCGGTGCATTCTTGCGCACTGCATAAAGCTTAATAAGCTCTCGTGCAATATCCTTGACTTTGGATTTTGTTTTCCGTTTTAAATTTTCCCAGGCATCCGATCCAAGCTTACTCAATACAGGTTCGGTCCCTTCCTTACCTACAAACTTTGAAATTTTATGGAGGGAATGAATACTGACATAGAGGATATCATTGTTTTTATAAAATAATCGCACCGATTCCTGTACGTGGCCACCAATATTAATTTTTTCCAGGCCGGAATATTTTCCAATACCATGATCAATATGGGTTACATAGTCTCCTGGCTGCAATTCGCGAAGCAACCTGACATTGAGTGCCTGATCTTTTGTAAATCCTTTTCGTAACTGATAAGAATGAAAACGCTCAAAGATCTGGTGATCCGTATAACAAACAACTTTTGTGTGTGTATCCACAAAACCCTCATGTATGGATTTCAAGATGGG
>JANPKZ010000236.1:0-1906 GCA_031426295.1 Saprospiraceae bacterium | reverse complement strand
TAAGCCCTTGCTATTTCATTCCTCTCCCCAACAACTGCTCCTTCTTCAACAACGCATCCACATCTTTTAGCACCCCTTTCTGCATCGCCTCGCGTGCAATCGATTTTTTCACATCGGCGGCAACTGGATGTTCCAGGTTTTCAATGGCACGTAGGAAGACCCTGTTCATTTGCATGGACTTGCGACGATTCCACCAGAAAAGTAAACCTAACAAAACTCCCAAAAGCCCAAGCCCCAGGAAAATGATATTACGTATGTTACTGAAAAACCCCTGCGCTGTATTATCCTTCCGGATCTCATCGAAGATCGAACGAACTGCTGTACGCGCTATAGAATCTATCTGGGGTCTCAGGTTACTGGCAAAAATATCATTACTGATCCCTGCCCCAATAGTTTCATAATCCACACGCGACAAGGAGCGATTAATAAAATAACTGAGTGAATCGGCGCTATTCGTGTTGAACAGCGACAACATCAGCGAATTAAGTTTTGCTTTATTGGATGCAGAGGTCAGATCATCGAAGCCACCATTGATCAGTCGCGCAATATCATTACCAGCTTTACGACTCACTCCATCAATAAGAAGTTGAATACGTCTTTGTGTCTCTGCAGCCAGTAACGTATCTATCGCACCCGTCACCAGTTTGTTTCCAATTGGCGCAGTATTTATATCCGCTAATGCTTCATTCAGATAAAGTGCAACTACTCTGCTAAGCCGCGCCGCAATCGAATCCAGCTTATCCTCTGACTCCGCACTTGACAATTCTGTTAACACACCTGCCGTGGCATTCATCGTAAAGGTGTCTATCGGTACGATCGTCTCCTTCATCGACTTAAAGTCCGAAGAGATCTTCTTCGCATCTTTGGCTACGTTTCCGATATCATTGAAGAAGGTCCCAATTTTACAGGAAGAGCAAAAGATTAATGCAATTACTATGACCAGAGAATGTTTCAATGTTTTTCGTTGTGGTAATGAGGTATTCGGTAATCAGTAATCAGTATTCAGTATTCAGTTTTCGGTATTCGGTTTTCAGTTTTCAGTTTTCAGTTTTCAGTTTTTAGTTTTTTATGGATCTGGGAAACAAATTGCGATTAGAGTCTGGTGTCTGGCGTCTTTTTGTCCGGCGTCAAAAGCCATCGTCTCCAAAACGTAGCATTTGCTAAAGCAAACCTAATGAAATAATAAAATCATTTACAAACGTTCCTTTGGGATCCATATCATTCCTCACCTCAATCCATTTCTGTGCCATAGGATACTGATCCAGGATAAACTGATGATTATGATACAGCATATTATTGATCTTTCCCCAATGCGGAATCCCTCCCATCTTCATCATTTGTAACTGGTATCGTTCCAGCAAACTCATATACCCTATCGTACTGTACAATGTCGGCACATCAATGTAGGCCGTCGGACGGTTATAACACGAGGACAGGTAAGCATGTGATGGCATCACAAACCTCACCGGAATATGCGAGGGATGATTCAGCTCAGCATAATCCTCAAAATATTCTGTTTGTTTGAAAATAAATTCCAGCACCTCAATAATTTTTTCTGCTGTAGCATCAAAGGCAAATTCGGAGCTAATGCCATACTTTAGTACAGACGAACCACTATCGTACAAAACTTTATAACTAATGTCTGTATAGGATTTGACTTTAGAATTTTTTAGTGCCGTCTGAATCCTGGCCGCTGTTAACTTAGGGTTTTTATTCAGGCTATTGACCAGTCCTTCAATTAAGGCTTCACGATTGGACAAAATTCTGGGAAGCAATCTCCTGCGTCCATCGTTGTGGCCAGGAGGATTTACAACATTCTTGATCGAAATGGAACAAAGGTGATCTCCTTTGACTTTATAGGGATTGACCCTGAAAGCAACGAAATCATTGTCATGCACTTTATTCA
>JANPKZ010000235.1:0-5311 GCA_031426295.1 Saprospiraceae bacterium | reverse complement strand
GTCCACATATATTCCATCCGGCCGGATCGACAAGCCCTCGAGGGATTTGTCAAAAAGAACGGGGATGTGATATTCACTCATTTGACCCTTTGGTCCTGAGGTGAGCGATCTTCTGCGCAAGCGCTGAGAGATCTTCTGGCTCCTTGTTGATCAGGTCGCGATACGATTCAGCATTCCATATTTCGAGGTATTCACCTACGGCGGCAATGATGAGGATACGTTCGATCCCTGCGTATTCAAGTAAAATCTTCGGTAGTAGGATTCGGTCTGCCTTGTCAGGAGTAAACTCGGTGGCACCTCTGTAGAAGTACCTTTTAAACTGTCTGACTTCGGGTAGATATTCGTTGAGGCCTTGCACTTCAGAGAGTTTGGTATTCCAAATAGCCTTTGGAAATAGATAAAGGCATCTTTCAAATCCCCTGTTTGCCACAAAATCGCGAGACGATTTTTCGCCCAACTGGTTGAGGATGGCCGAGGGGAGCTTTAATCGCCCTTTCTCGTCCAGTTTGCACTCATATTCCCCAAAAAAGTTGGTCATGGTTTCATTCTCGGTCTTGCAACGACGTAAATGTAGAAATTCATCCCACTTTCTACCACTTCTTCCCACCGTTTATTTTTAAAAAACCACCTGAAAACTTTATCTCGGTGGTTGGTATTCACAAATTAGTGATACTGTATTCTCAACAAAAGTACATTATATATTTCAATAATGTAAATATATAACAATAATATATAATACAATACCCATTGAAAATAAATTTACTATATCTGGCAAGGGATTTGAATATAAGAAAGGTTTAATATGTAAAATCAAGTTAAAGTTGAAGCGGAGGCTAAAGAAGGTTGAATCTTACACCTAGATGCGGGAAGAGATTAAAGCCAGACGCAGAAGTTACAGGAAACAGATTAGGCAGGTCTGGGCAGGATTTGGCATGGATGGGAAAGCCTTGAGAAGCTGGTGGAGCATGCAGAAAAAGCCACAATTTATCTATATACCAGCTAATAGTCAAGCATTTATAAATTACATTATTTCATATATATTATTGACATGGCTAAGCGTTGGTAAACGTATACGACGGGATAAATCAAATATTATATTGATATACAATATACTACACATAACATAAATAAATATTTCACTGGAAATCTCCAATTTCAGTTAGAACAGGGCTGGCTATTATTTGCCTATATCCTCATCACAATTCACTCCCCCATTCCCCCAACTCAACCACCAATTTTCACACCCCGATATGATCTGTCTTGCCCAACGCATCCCGCCATTCTAATTTTCCACCATGAAACAACCAACTACCATCAAACACAGGCTTCTAAAGATCCTTGCCATAACAGTATCTATCATTGTTATTTCCATAGGAGGTTTTGTAACCTATATTAAAACTGCACTCCCAAATGTTGGTGATGCACCCGAACTAACAATTATTGCAACACCCGAACAAGTCGAACGCGGACGCTACCTGGCTAATAATGTGATGTTGTGCATGGAATGTCATTCTGACCGCGACTGGAGCGTATTCGGCGCACCAATAATCGATGGTACGCATGGGAAAGGCGGAACCATATTCAATCAAAAGCACGGATTCCCTGGTACATTTATAAGTACCAACATCACACCTTCAGGACTTGGCCAATGGACTGATGGTGAAATCTTTCGCGCCATCACCACAGGTGTTTCTAAAGATGGTCATCCCCTATTCCCCATTATGCCCTATAATAATTATGGCAAGCTTGATTCAAATGACATTGTTTCTGTCATCGCCTATCTCCGCACAGTGGCACCAGTTGCCCATAGACCTGCAACTTCCAAATCCGATTTCCCTGTCAACATCGTGATCCACACACTTCCTGAAAAAGCAAATTTCACCACATTGCCTTCACGTGATCATAAAGTCAAATACGGAGAATACCTCGTGACAGCTGCAAATTGTTTTGCCTGTCACACGAAAGTGGAAAATTCCAAATTCACCGGACAGCCTTTTGCGGGAGGCCATGAATTTCAAATGGGCGAATTGACCATACGATCAGCTAATCTCACCCCACACGTCACCGGGATCGGCGAATGGAGCGAAGAAATGTTTATTCAACGATTCAAAATGTACTCTGATAGCACATACAAGCCTTCCACACCTGATGTGATCGGGTATCAGACGGTCATGCCGTGGTTATATTTTTCACACATGACAAATGAAGACCTTGCATCGATCTATGCATACCTACGCAGTCTCCCACCCGCAGATCATACTGTTGTGAAGGTCACCAATACTAAAGAAGAAGCTGCAGCGAAAGAGAAAACTGAAGCGAAAGACAAGTCTAAATCGAACGATGTCGGAGACGCTGAGATCTAAGTTTTGAAAAAGAGCAGAAGATTTTGTTATTGAATTAGATATCGCTGTAAAAGTGGTAGGTTGAGCCAATTGAAATCAGTGGCCATCAAATTCATCAACTCAATCCTTGCTCATGCGTCCCTACGCACCTCCGGTCTGACGCCCAAGTCTCATTGTACTTAATAATTTGTCAGGAAATTGTCACTAAGGACCCCAAAAAAGCATAGGTTTAAAACGTTTTCATAGTCCCGGTATATTCCTGGAATTTGCTGTACCTATTTTATGACCTATAATAATTTTTGCAGAAGAGAAATCATCTACCTGGCATTCCTAATTCCAACTTCAATCTTTTCTCAAAATACATTTGATGCAATTGTAGTTGAGGATTTATCCGAAGAGCCAATAATTGGTGGAGTAGTATATTTTATCGATCAAGACACAAGCATTTTAACTGACTTTTATGGGAAGGTCAGCATTAAGAGCAATCTCGATAGTTTAGAAGTTATTGTCAAATACACTGGCTATCCAGTTGCACGACAATTTATAAAGCATAACAAGATAATCGATACAATTTTCTTGCAAAGTCCGATGCCCGGACCCACTGTGGTTATTGCGTATAATCCTAAAACTGCCTCAATTAACAAAAATATCAATTCATCTGTGGCATCATCCCCTGAAGAGTTTATCAAAATTGAAGCCAGAGAAAGAATTTCAGATTATTTAACTGAGTGGTATATAGCAAAAATGACTTGCTATAAATATTTACCTCTTACCAACTCTAAAGTAGGGGTCAACTCTGCGTGTAGTCACCTTGTATCATACAGTCAAAGACCTCGAACACTAAAAGTTTATGATCTAAATCGAAACACAGTAAGTAATTATAAAAAACAAATAAATTTAAATACTCTCATCCCTGGTATGTACGAGGTCTATATAATACCAGCCAAAAGTTCAGGTCGGTTCTGGTTTGATACATCCACCAAAAGGTTTTCAAAAAACAAAATATTTTTATCCAAAGAACCAATAGGTGTAATATATATTAAATAATCACTACAACAATTTTGTACAGAATGTTGTATTAATACAAACAAGTTCATTTGCCCAACGAACGATCAGTATCTGTATCCATGAGGCAAATAATGAATTCACAAAAGGTAATCTGGACGAGCCAGGAATATCATTCAAGGGAAACATGCTTTATTGAAAAAACCGAAACTGGTTTTCAAATTTTATCCCACCTGTCGGGTTCCCATCAAAATAAAAATTTTGAAGTTGATTATGCTCTGGATCTGGATTCTGTATGGAACATTCAATCAGGAAAAATAGATTACAGGTTCGAAGGCGATAATCGCCAAATCATTTTTCACAAAGACACATCGGGCAACTGGATTATCGGTGACATGAAAATCAGCCTTTTTCGCGAGTGTACGTCCATTGATATTTCACTCACACCCTTCACTAATACACTAGCCATAAAAGCCTTGGACATGGAAGTCAATGAATCCAAAGTGATCACCGTAATCTATTTCGACATCCTGAAGGAAAAAATCACCCGTAAGAGTCAAAATTATTCACGCCTTTCACCCACCCGCTACAAATTTGAAAACATCCCAAATGATTTCGAAGCAGCGATCGAAGTAGACAACAACGGACTTGTCATAAATTACCCGGGCCTCTTCACCAGAGACCCGGGTCATTAGTAATATCACAGGGTATTTTATAAGAAACTTATCCTTTCTTCCCTTCTTCCTTTCTCCACGCTCCCTGCTCCCTGCTCCTTGCCCTCAGCCCTAAGCTCTCTTCCTGTATGGAAAATGTTTAACCGATTTTTCATTGATACATTCCACAACATCCTCTGCAGATTGACGATAATCAGCATCGTAATCATATCCAATGGACCATAAAGCAGTGCCATCTGCATCGACCAGCGTATAATTACTTTGAATTTCTTTGGCTGTTGTCACATTCATCGGAATCCAGTTCCAGGGATCAGCACCTGTAGCTACTGTAATCACCTTCACACCCGTAGAAATGCCATAAGATGCCATATCAGACATAAAGCGATGCTTCTGAATACGACCCTTCACCACTGCATCTACTCCAAGCATATCAGCGAGTTTTTGTGGATCCTCACTCCATGAAGTACGTACATCAATATTATTTTGCTCAAGGATGCTTAAAGTCTTATCGTAGTGCTGCACACTGACCCGCATTTGCTTTCTTCCCCTTTTTGTACTGGCAAGAGTCTCGTTGTAGAAGGAGACCATAAACGATTTACTGTCCTGTTCATTCATGTTGGCGATATCATCCTCTGTGAGGTTTTCTGGTATTTTCCCAGTGAAGATCATTTCGAAAGGCAGGATGGCTATGGTCTTATCATCTCTTGTGCGATCATCAAAGTCCGATGCGATGAAGTAAGATTTGCAACTGGTCAATGAAAGCATAGCTACGGTTGATATTGCTAATAAGCTCCGGAATGGGAATGTAATATTTTTCATTTGTTTCAGATTTAAGGTGAGTGAATTATTACCCTAACCTATTCCTTCCAATCCTTAAATGTTCTTGTCTAAAACTTAAATTTTTGATAATAATATCTTACTTCTCCACTACTCTCACTTCTCTCACTCTCTCGCTCTCTCACTTTCTCACTATCTCACTATCTCACTATCTTTCCTTCTTACATGCTGCCATGACCCCATATCACAAAATCATCTGGAAATCCATCGACCGTATCCTGCTCGAGGTATGGGATCCCCTGGAACTTGGAACAAGCTCCCCCTCCGATGAATACCAAACCTATACACCCGCAGTCTTCAGCCTGAAAATTGGAAATGCTTCTCTAGATCAAATAGCAGACCTCCTCCTTGAAATGGAAAAATCGAAGCTCGGGCTACCCGGTGAAGAAAGACGTTGCAGGAATGCCGCGATGAAAATTGTCAGGCTTTAGAAGCATGGCTGGCATGGTTTGC
>JANPKZ010000234.1:0-2453 GCA_031426295.1 Saprospiraceae bacterium | reverse complement strand
GCAATGGTTGCAAATTCATGATCGGTAAAGAATTTTTCTTTACCCAACAATTCCTTCTCATACTTCAATTCATCCGGGTTCCTGTCAAGATTGAATTTGGCGTCCGCGATCATCGTGTCAGCTGGCTTCTTGTCCTCAGATTTACATCCCGCGATAGCGATAGGAGCTGCGACCGCGCCGGTAACGATGAGCTTTAAGGATTTTCTTCTGTCCATAAATTTAAACCCCCACGCCCCTAAAGGGGACTTTTAGACTCCGCTTTTGGTGGAGTGTTTTGTTTAGGTAAAATATTTATATGCGAAATTTTCAACGAAATAGATGCGATTACATCTTCCGGATGCTCCATCACCTGTTGGTTGGTGAATCTGATAACGGAATATCCCCATCCTTCTAATTCATTCTGACGCCGAATATCTAATTCAAGTACACCGGGGTTGTTATGGATCGATCCATCAACTTCTATGATGAGTTTTGCCTGGTGGCAATAGAAATCAGCGATATATAGGCCTATAGGATGTTGCCGCCTGAATTTAATGCCATTTATACCTTTCTTCAGGTGTAACCATAACGCGGTTTCAGCTTGTGTCATATTCTTCCGAAGAGTTTTTGCATTTTCAAAAATAAAATGCGGAGCACTTTCAAACATTCCTCCTTGCTTATATGGATTCTTTAATGACATTCTAATTTTTAGGGCTCCAAAGTCTCCCTTTAGGAAGATGTAGGGCGTTCTATAAATTCTGTTTTTTCATTTCATCAACAATATATTCCGATGCCCGCATGCTCAACGCCAGGATCGTCCAGGTAATATTTTTATCTGCCTGTGAAACAAACTGTCCTCCATCTACACAAAAAAGATTTTTACAGTCATGTGCCTGGCTCCATTTATTCAGGGCGGACGTTTTAGCATCATTACCCATTCGCACCGTGCCAGCTTCATGAATGATCTCACCGGGTTTGGCTAAACCCCACTGGTTCTTTTCATCATCATCTCCACCCCAGGTGATTACAGCACGCATATTATGCATCACTTCTTTAAAAGTTTCCTTCATGTGTTTCGCCTGCCTGATCTCGTGGTCTGTCCATTTTACGTTGAACTTCAAAACAGGGATGCCAAATTTGTCAACTACATTGGGATCGATCGAACAATTATTGCTTTCAATCGGGATTGCTTCCCCGCGACCTGCCATGCCCACCCCGCAACCGTAGAAGTAGCGATAATCTTCTTTTAACGATGCACCATAACCACCGCCTTCTTTTTGTTTGCCATTGACTACATATTTTCCATTCAAGTTTTCAATCCCCCAGCTAAACCCATACGATGGCTGACTCATGCCACCCCAATACTCAACATGATAACCCCTTGGAAAATCCAGTTTTTTATTATCTAACCACCACGGTGAATAAATATGCATGCCACCTACACCGTCTTCATTATATCTTTTTCGATCGAAGAGTTGCGGCAGGATGCCACCCAGCGCAGCACCGGTAGAATCATGTAAGTACTTCCCTACAACATTGCTGTTGTTGGCGAGGCCATTGGGATGACGCTGCGATTTTGAATTAAGTAATATCCTTGCACTTTCGCAAGCACTCGCAGCTAAGATCACTACATCGCCTTCTACCTGGTACTCCATCAAATCATCTTTACTTACATAGGAGACACCGGTAGCTTTTCCTTCTTTATTTGTCAACACTTCCCGGGCCATCGCATTGGCAATGATGTCTACTTTGCCAGTTTTCATCGCCGGGTAAATGAGTACGTTAGGGGAGGAGAAGTCTGCTTTCGCCATACTGCAGTTCCGGTTACATTGCCCGCAAAAAAAACAGGCACCTCTGCCCGAATCATTTTTTAATGGCTCGGTCAATATCGAAAGACGCGAAGGAATAACTTTCACCCCCGCCTGCGTTGCTGCATTTTTTATAAAAAGTTCATGCAGTCTCGGCTTCGGAGGTTTCAGGAAGAAACCATCCGGATCATTTTCCAATCCCTCATTTGTTCCAAATATCCCGATCAATTTATCTACGCGATCGTAATATGGCTTGATATCGTCATAACCAATCGGCCAGTCATCGCCAAGACCATCGATACTTTTTCTTTTAAAATCTTTCGGTCCAAAACGAAGCGAGATCCTTCCCCAATGATTGGTGCGACCACCAAGCATCCTTGCTCTCCA
This sequence comes from Saprospiraceae bacterium, assembly GCA_031426295.1. Taxonomy (GTDB): domain Bacteria; phylum Bacteroidota; class Bacteroidia; order Chitinophagales; family Saprospiraceae; genus Opimibacter. The sequence continues at coordinate 279 of JANPKZ010000234.1, read as the reverse complement.
CCATGACCAATCAGTTCCTGCTTCTTTGGTAAACGGTTCACCTTCCAGCGCCCATCCACCGTAACACGCATCAAAGTCGCCGAAAGGACGAAGTTTAGTACTTGCACCACGACGAGGAGAGTCCCAGGGATTTTTGAGCTGCGTTACATTCTTTTGCGGATCATACATATACCCGGCCTCAATGATACAGACTGATAAGCCTGCATTCGCCAGTATATACGCTGCCATGCCTCCACCAGCACCTGATCCAACAATCACCGCCTGGTATTTTTTTGGTTG
>JANPKZ010000233.1:0-9156 GCA_031426295.1 Saprospiraceae bacterium | reverse complement strand
CGAAGTCCTCAACCTGAATGCACTTCCTGCTGCCCAATACATCTTACGCATCACAATGGCGGATGAAAAAGAATCAAAGGTCTTCCAGATCATCAAATCCAATTAATACACGAACACCAAGACATCAAAACGAGAAAAATTTAAACTTCATGAAAAAGTCCCTACTCCTTCTTCTCCTCTTCATCCTCAGTCTTACATCCGCGCAGGCACAGATGGAATCACCGGCAGGTATGCGCTACCAGGCCATCGCGCGTGGCAGTGATGGAAAGATCCGGTCCAACGAAAGGCTGAGCGTAAAAGCCGAACTTCTCGCTCTTGATGTCGCGGAAGAAGTCATGTATGTGGAATTACATGAAGCCATCTCCGGTGAATATGGACTAATCAATATCACGCTGGGTGAAGGCACAGGCATTCGCGGTGCATTTAAAGATGTACCCTGGAACAGACAGATATGGGCACGCATCTCAGTTAAGAATGCAGACAGCGATGACTACCAACTGGTATCCATCAGCAAACTCTATTCCGTACCCTATGCATTTTATGCAGCATCCGCCGGCAAACTTGCAGGCAGTTCAGTTGATGATCCTAATGGTGACGGCAGCCGCGGCGTGCAGTTAGATCAGACTTCGCCATGGTGGAGCCTCGAAGGAAACTATAACTCTCACAAAAAGAATGGCGGCCCTGCCATGCTGGGTACCACTGACCGCAAGCAACTCACGATCATCACTAATAATATTCCACGCATTACAATTGATTGGCAGGGGAATATTACATTCCTCGGACCGATCGACCTGAATGGTGACATTAATATTGATGGCAACACAACATTGAATGGATCACTGAGTGTGATCAACATGCATCCAACAAATCTTTCGGGAAAGCTCACAGTGGATAAAGCCACAACACTTAACGATGAAGTCAATGTGGCCAACATGGCACCAACGCACATGACAGGATTGCTTGATGTGGATAAAACATTGAACGTAGATGGTGGGACCACACTTAATAGTTCGCTCGATGTAACGGGTATGAGTCCTGCACATATGTCCGGAACATTGCTGGTTGATAAAGCAACAACACTCAACAGTTCTCTTACAGTAACTAACCAGGCGCCTACACAATTGACAGGGATCCTGGATGTTGATAAAACCTTAACCGTGGATGGAACCACCACACTCAACAGCACACTGAATGTGACCGGCATGAGTGCCACAACATTAACTGGTGCGCTTAGTGTAGACAAAGCGACCACACTGAACAATACACTGACAGTTGCCAACCAGGCTGCTACTCATCTTACTGGTGATCTGGATGTTGATGGAGACTTCAATGCAGGAGGTGATATCACGATTGACGGTCCACTGGTAGTTGAAAATATGAATCCATCACATCTTACCGGCACACTCGAAGTTGACAAGCTTGCGAAGCTCGAAGGTGGTGTCCATGTAAGTGGACAAGGTACGTTAGGTCCAAACGGCGACCACGTTGCATTTTTTGACAACACAGAAGGTGGAGGCAGCGATGGTGTCGCGATCCGGATTCAAAATCCCAACACAACAGCTCAAAACAATTTTGTTACATTTTATAAACAAGGTGATGCTGTAGCAGGACGTATCGAAGGATATGTATTGAATGATATCGGTTCACCTCCGATCCCGACAGATGATGAGATCTGGTCTGCAGTTTGTATCGTCATTGCGGATTACAATCCACTGACACTTTTCTGGACGCAGTTTGCTAATAATTTTAATCTCGTCGGAACGATATGGAATGGAGCTACAATTCCTGCATTTGAAATTCCTGATTTTCCAGGATTGGCATTACCTGATTTTCCGGGTCAGGCTATTCCTGATTACCCTGGTCTGGTACTTCCTGATTTTCCCGGTCTTGGTCTTCCTGATTTTCCGGGTCTTACAATTCCTGGTATTCCTTCTGTAAGCATCGAAGGCGTTGGTACAATTTTCCCGGGTCTTGATTTTCCGGATATCCCGTCATTCGGTATTCCGGATGTTCCCTCTTTTGGTATTCCGGATATTCCATCATTCGGTATTCCGGATGTACCTGCATTTGAAATTCCAAATATTCCTGCATTCAATATTCCGGATATGCCGGAGCTAGATCTTTCATCAGATCTGTTTGTATGGCCTACCATTCCAACATTCAGCGACATCCTGGTAGATGAAGGAATTTGTCCTGATGTCGACATCTTCGCAGTACCTAATGGATATGTATACAGGCTGATAGAGTGGGGTGTGCAAAATGATATGCAAAACATGATCTCATTCAATCCAATTGACCTCGCAGCAAAAGTGTTGACATGGGGTGTGACGAAAGTTGTAAAATCCGGTGGTATCACATACGGCTCCAAGGGTGCTGACTATGCAGAATATCTGCCGAAGCTTCATGAAAATGAAAAATTTTTAGGAGGAGAAATTGTAGGTGTGCACGGTGGACGTATTTCAAAAGTTACAACGGGTGCAGACCAGATCTTAGCGATTTCAACTAAACCCTTGGTTCTTGGAAATCAACCGAATGAAGATGAAAAAGATAATTTTGAAAAAGTAGGTTTTCTTGGACAGGTTCCTGTTTTTGTACAAGGTCCTGTTGAACTCGGCGACTACATCGTGCCATCCGGAAAAAATGATGGTATTGGAAAAGCCATCAAACCAAGCCAACTGACAGCGGATGTCCTCCCTGAAATATTCGGTAAGGCATGGTCAGCTGCACCATATGAAACAACCACTGTCATCAACGTATCGATTGGTCTTCGGCCAACAGAAATTGCAGAAGTGCTCAGGCAACGTGAAGAAAACCTGAAGTCACTGCAGGAACAAATGAATATGCAGAACCAGATCCATACATCGCTGCAACAGGATGTGGAAATGTTGAAAGAATATGTGAACCTGAAGGAAGCTTCCGGCAAACGCTCCAAATAATAAAAGAACGGTAATCAGTAATCTGAAAAACAAATGAAAAACATACTGCTTCTTTTAACTGCATTTATCCTGGCATCCACCCAGATGATGGCTCAAACGGTTCCGGAAGGAATGCGTTACCAGGCAATCGCCCGTGATGGAGAGGGTAGCCTGCTGCAGGAAAAATTATTGATAGTTCAGGTAGAACTGTTATCTGCAGGATCCACTGAAAAAGTACACTTCAGCGAGATGCACGAAGTGACTTCCAATCAACTAGGTCTTCTTGATTTTGTGATAGGAGAAGGAACGCAATCCACTGGAAAGTTTTCTGACATTCCCTGGTCTGCTGAAGAAATGTGGGTACGGATATCTGTGAAAGCAAAAGGTGAAGACAATTACCAGATCATCAGTACAGGTCAATTATATTCTGTTCCGTATGCTCAGTATGCAGAAACCGCAGGCATTGTATCAGGTGGTAATTCAAATGATGGTGGAAGTGATTCCAGTAGTACACGTGGTGATCTTGACCAGACTTCATTTTTATGGAGCCTCGAAGGAAATTTTAATGGGCACAAAAAAGATGGCGGTCCTCCTGTCCTTGGAACCACTGACAGAAAACAACTCACGATCATCACCAATAATATTCCCCGCATCACGATTGATTGGTTGGGTAATATTAATCTGTTTGGTATGATTGACCTGAATGGTGATCTCAATGTAGATGGTAACACAACATTGAATGGTTCGCTTACGGTTGCCAACATGAGCCCAACGTATTTTTCGGGGAAGCTCACAGTCGATAAAACCACCACATTACATGCTGATGTATTAGTAGCGAATGAAGCTTCTTCACGTTTAACCGGTTCTTTGGATGTAGATAAAACGCTGAACGTGGATGGAGCAACTACCATCAACAATGCACTCGTTGTGCAGGGCAACTCACATGTAAGTGGAATCCTTACGGTTGACAAAGCAACGACATTGAATGATTTGACTGTTGCCAATATGTCTGCAACACAACTAACCGGTTCGCTTGATGTAGATCAGAAAATGAGTGTAGATGGAGCAACCACATTAAACAATTCGTTGAGTGTAACCAATACCAGTGCATCATTCTTATCAGGAATTCTGACAGTTGCAAAAGCTGTGACATTAAAAGATAAGCTTACAGTAGCTAATGCAGCTTCAACACATATGACTGGTTCATTGACCGTGGATGGCAACGTAAATGTTGGAAGCGATATCAATATCGATGGTCCGCTGGAAGTAATCAATATGCATCCATCAACACTCACGGGAACATTGGAAGTAGATAAGCTGACACGCATGAATGCCGGCCTCGAAGTTCGTGGTACCAGTGGCGTTGGTCCGGGCGGTCAATACCTTGCATTTTTTGATAATGCGGAAGGTGGATCCAGTGATGGTATCGCCATCAGGATCAACAATGGTGATGTCAGTAAGGAAAATAACTACATGACATTTTATCGCGGCAATTCAATCGCAGGTCGTATTGAAGGATATCAAATCGAAGACATCCTCGACATTCCGGCACCCACCGGTGACGAGATCTGGTCTGCTGTATGTATTGGAATCGCTGACTACAACCCATTAACGCTTTTCTGGACTCAGTTTGCCGGAGCGTTCAATGCGGTGTCATATGGATGGAATAATATCACCATACCTTCTTTTGATATACCGGATATTCCTGCATTTGCCATACCGGATGTACCTGCGCTGGCGATTCCGGATGTACCTGCATTTGTAATTTCTGATGTACCTGCATTCGTGATACCAGATGTACCCGGACTGGTGATACCAGATGTACCGGGCCTGACGATTGGCCCGCTGTTGTGTACAAATATTTGCTTTTGTGACTGTTGTTTTGGATGTTTTGATTTTTCTTGCTGCTGCGAAAGTGTATGCCTTATTCCGGGCAGCTTTACAGTGTGGCCTGCAATTACAATTCCTGATTTTGGCGGCATCGCCATTCCCGACTTCCCCGGTATTCCGATTCCTGATTTTCCAGGTATTCCGATCCCTGATTTTCCGGGCATCGCCATTCCTGATTTTCCGGGTCTTGTAATTCCTGCTGTACCTGAAATCAATCTGAAAAATTTATTTGGTGAAGCACCGACAATTCCAACATTCAGTGATATCCTGATCTCCGAAGGCATTTGCCCTGATATCGATCTCTTTGATCTGCAGACAGGATACATTCCAAAACTTGCTGCATGGGCTTACGAACATCGTCTGCATAGTTTGATCTCTGCGGATCCATTGAAGCTGGTGGCAAGTGCACTTACATGGGGACTGACAACCGCAGCTATGGAAAATGGTGTGGTATACGGATCCAAAGGTGCTGACTATGCTGAATACCTTCCGAAACTGTATGGTACAGAGCGATTTTTGAAAGGAGAAGTAGTGGGTGTGCATAATGGCAAAATTTCAAAAAACACGAATGGGGCAGATCAGATCCTGGCGATTACTTCTCAACCGTTAGTGTTAGGTAACATGCCGGATGTTGAAGAAGGTGATGCTTTTGAAAAAGTCGCATTCCTGGGTCAGATACCTGTATACGTTACAGGTCCGGTCAGCCTGGGTGATTATATTGTTGCATCCGGAAAAAATGATGGCACCGCAATCGCTATTTCACCAGCAAGTGTAACTGCAGATATGTTATCAACTGTTTTAGGAACTGCATGGTCTGAATACGAAGGAAGTGGTGTTACATTGATTAATACCTCCATTGGTCTTCGTCCTGCAGAGATTACAATGGTACTTCAAAAACAAAGTGATGTTGAACAATTGCTTCAGCAACAACTGATCATGCAGCGCGATAATACAGAAGTGATGAGCCATGATATCGAACAATTGAAAATAAAATTAGGATTGGCCCCGATCTCAATGAATAATCCATAAACTAATTTCCCGGCTGTAGAGACATGTTGTACACGTCTCCGTTGCATCACGTCTCTACAGCAAGGAATTTCATAATTCTCCACCAATGTTTCTCCGATTAAAAATTTACCATATTTCTTTCTTCATGTTGCTCGCCTATTGGGTATCTGCGCAGGAATTCGAAGGAACAATCGCATTGCGTGCCACGTATGATCAGGAAATAAAAAGTAAGGCAATCCTGACGATCAAAGGCAATAAATCCTTGCTGACAGTTGAAAAAGATTCCAATGAAACCATCACGATCTTTAAGGATTATGGTGCGGGAACATCTGTCATGATGAGGGATAAAAATGACTTACGGTATGGTTTCCGCTCATACAATCTGCATGAAGTTGATCATGACGAAGCTGAGCTGATTCAGCCATCAGGCATCACAGTAGTAAAAACAAGTGATCATAAAAAAATAGGTTCAGAAGAATGTATTAAAATCATTTTGAAAAACAATTCAGTCATCGCTGAAGCATGGGTATCACCAGGTCGTAATTTTTCTCTGAGCACATATTTCCCCGAATTCCTGGTGAGTGGGGCAGATGATGATATGCTGGAGCTGCGAAAAGCTTCAGATAAGGAAGGGTTCGTATCAGGATATTGGGAAAAACATCTTACCTCAGGTCAGGAAAATAACTTTGAGATCGCGCTGGAGGAAAAAGAAATATCCATTGACACATTCCACATTCCTGATACCTATCTCATCCTGGATGAAGCCGGCATTAAAAGATTGTATGGGGATTCACAACGGGATGACCTGAAAAAAAAGCAATGGGATGAATTTCAGTTGCTTTTTGGAAAATAATTGGAGCAGTGTTTTCCGGTACACAGGGTTGTAGAATGTAGTAATTCATATAGCCTGCTAACATCTTGTAAACATTCATTTGCTTACAATTTCTTTATTTTGCCGTCCCAAAACCACCAGATTCCTGACGTCGTTTTTTTAACCTTCAAATTCTCCGGGATGTTCCTGCATACTATAGCTAAGTTCTGTCTGTCATTGCATACGCATATAAAAGTTGGTGCATTCCTTTTCTCAATTCTTTTTGTGCAGAATATATTTGCCGCCGCCCACACCGATCATGTCATAAAAGGTACCATTAATGGGTATGCAGGCAAAGAAGCATTCCTGTCCATGCTGTATGGAGGTAATCAATACATAATGGATACTGCGGCAGTGACGAATGGATCTTTTGTTTTTAAAAGCCATTACGAACTGCAGACAGGCGTGTATGTCGTCGTGCTTCCTCCTTCCAAAAGTTTTTTCCTTCTGGTTGATCAAAACCTTACTGATTTTTCCTTCACAGCAGACTTTAAGGACATTGAAGGCACAATAAAATTTGAAAAGTCTCCTGAAAACAACACATATTACGAGTACCTGAAATTTATCCAGGTCAAGCGTATGGAACTTGATCGCATCCGGAAAGAATACGATGCGAAAACAAGTGAAACAGATAAAGCTGAATTGCTTGCAAAAATGCAACAATTCAAAAAAGAAGTAACGACCTATCAATCAGATATTGTTACCCGCATGCCCGGAACATTTACGGCAGCAATGATCAAAAGCGAGCTTCCTGTCGAACTTCCCGTATTTAACGGATCACCCGAAGAAATGCAGATGAAGAGATACCAGTTTCAGAGGGCTCATTATTTTGACAATATTGACCTGGCAGATGAGCGGCTCGTGCGTACACCAAAAAATGTAATCGTCGACAGGGTAGAATATTTTCTGGACAACCTGACACCACAACAACCGGATTCTATTAATGCAGGTATTGACTTTATTCTAAAGAAATCACAAAATACGCCTGAAGCATTTCGTTTTTTGCTTACACATATTTTTAATAAATACCAGGAGTCTAAAAAGATAGGAATGGATGGTGTCTACGTCCACATAGCTGAAAATTATATTGCAAAAAATAGAACTCCCTGGATCGAAGGTGAAGAGAAAAAAGCTGTTTTAGATGCAGCCAAATCCCTGTCACCGACATTAATCGGGAAGAAAGCACCAAATTTTGCAATGACGAGAAAAGATGGAAGAGAACTTGCCTTATATGATATTCGCTCTGCATACACAGTTGTTATGTTTTCCTCTCCAGGATGTGAACTCTGCCAGGAAGGTATGCCGGTGTTAACTGATTTTTATAAAACATATAAATCAAAAGGAGTTGAAGTGCTGGTAGTGTGTACCAGGTTGAATGAAACAGAAAAAATATGTCCTCCCGGACCTACAGATCCTCTTGCTTCATGGATTACAGCCGATGAAAGGATGGGCACCAGTTCTACGGTAAAGAATGATTATAATATCAGGACTACCCCTAAGATCCTTCTTTTGGATGCGAACAAAACAATCCTCATTAAAGATATTGGCGTGGAAAGCCTGAGCGAAGTCATGAAGCGGATCATACCATAGTGTTGGCAGGACAGTTTTCAATTTGAGAAAAGCACTTTTTAAAATTTCAATACGTTGGGATACACTCATTTTTCCATAAAGCACTTCCTGTTGACAGTAATGCTGTTAGGATGTGCATCCTTTTTATTTGGCCATGCCGGAGGCTATCGCTTCCAGGGAAATATTACGAATCTACCGGATGGAAAAGTATATCTCGCTATGCTGTACGGAGGAAACCAGTATCCGATAGATTCAGCGTCAGTTACACAAGGTTCATTTGTGTTTCAAAGCAACCAGACATTACAGCCAGGTGTGTATCTCGTGATCCTTCCCCCTGTTACAAGTTTTTTAATTCTTGCAGATCAACATGACAATGAGTTTAATTTCACAGGTGATGCCAGGAATCTAAATACGTCCCTGCGCTTCGAGGGGTCTGCGGAGAACACAGAATATTATAACTACATAACGTATTTCGAAAATAAAAAAATTGCCATTGAGCAGGTGAGATCTGCATATAAAGCAAACCCGGATAATATCGGCATGCTGACTGGAATGCAACAGATCAAGGAAGAAATTAAAGCCCACCAGGTTGAAATAATTTCACGCGTCCCGGGATCGCTGACAGCTGCTATCATCAGGTGTGATCTTCCTGTAAATTTTCCTCATTACGAAGGAACTCCTGAAGAAATCAATCTTCAGAAATATATTTTTCAGCGGGATCATTATTTTGACAATATTGATCTGACAGATGAAAGATTGATTCGCGCTCCTAAAAATGTATTAGTCGATCGTGTGGACCATTACCTGGATCATCTTGTCCCGCAACATGCAGATTCCATCATACAAGGCGTAGACCACATCCTTGCAAAAAGTCAAATTACTTCCGTCACGTATCGTTTTTTC
>JANPKZ010000232.1:0-14472 GCA_031426295.1 Saprospiraceae bacterium | reverse complement strand
GTACCGGAACAGGATTGGGTATTATTCCCTGATCCGCTTACACCCGGATCAGATGATATCAGGCGGATCACAGTTTCAGGGTACGATACTACTGAAGTAAACTTCCAATTGATTCGTGTACAGTATCGTCGTTCTGATGGTGATGGCGCATGGATCAACATCCCCGGTATTTCAGACAGATACAATCCATTGTGGTCAGGGTATGATGCATTACCAGAACCAAAGCCGCCGGTTTTGCAGAAAGATTTTACACAATACTTTTGGGAAACTACTGGACTATCTGATGGACCTTATGAAATCCGCGCAGTATCTATTTGTACGGGTGATGCTTCTGACAGACCAGGTTATTCTGATGTGATCAAAGGTCGTATTGACAGAGAACCACCAAGTCTTGTAGGCGTTCCGCAACCTTCTGATGGTGTATATCATGTTGGTGATGAGATCTCCTTTACATTCAACCAGGATATCAACTGTAATAAGATCATACAGGGCGACCTGAATGGTCCCAACAATGCAGCGTTATATGATGCAACGACTAACACATTGATCGATGCAAGTATTACGTGCGTGGATAATAAAATTGTATTCGATCCTATATTCCAGAATGAATATTTCGAAAACCGTATCCTCCGTGCCGAGATCCATGAAATACAGGATCTCACAGGAAATGTACTGATTGAAGAACAATGGGAGTTCTACGTAGATCGCAATGAGTTGGCATGGTTGACGGATAGTATTGGACTCACGAAGTACGCTGATGAGAATAAAACGATCACTGCTAAAATTCATAACAGGGGTGGATATCCGGTTCCGTTTTCAATAGAGAACATTCCTGATTACGTTCATGTCACACCTGATGCAGGTACTTTGGTGCCGAATGAGATCCGTGAAATTCAATTTAAAGTGGATTCAACAGTAGCACTTGGTTGGTACTCGGATACAATCGTCCTCCATACTGAAACTGGTGAGAATCCATTCTTTATGGGCGGTGATGAAGTGTTGCCTTTTGGTGCGCGTGTCATTTGCAGACCACCAAACTGGAATCTGAATCCTGCATTGTACCAATTGACGATGAATATGAATCTCAGGTTTATGATCAATGGAAATTTTTCAGCAGATGCTGAAGATGAAATTGGGGTGTTCATTGCTGGTCAGCTTCGTGGTACAGGCAAATTAATATTTGTTCCTGCTTACAACTACTGGGTTGCGTTTGTTACTGTGTATGGAAATGCAACAGATGCAGGCAAGCCATTGGTATATGAGATATTTGATGCTTCTGAATGTCTGCATTACCCGGCAACGCTTTCCGGCAATGTCACATTCGCATCAAATGGTGTCGTTGGTACAGCTGCTGCACCAGGTATTGTAACAACTGGTAGTTTGCTGCTTCGCGAAATTCCAGTGAAGACAGGATGGAACTGGATTTCATTCAATCTTGGTTTTCCAAATCCTGCGATCAATACGGTGTTGGGAAATATCAATAACCCAAACAATGATCTTATAAAGGACCAAACCAAATTTAGTACATATGGAAGTGGAACATGGTCTGGCGCATTAAGTACAATAACCAATACGACGTTGTATTTATACCAGGCAGCACAACCTAACACGATCAAGATCACCGGTAACGCGTTAACACCGGCTTCAGTACCGATACCGATAGTAGCTGGTTGGAACTGGATTGGGTACATTCCGAATTATAACCTTACCGTGAATGCGGCATTAGCATCTATCCCGAAAACTGCAGGTGACATTATTAAGAGTCAGTCATCTTTTGCACAGTATGTCAACAGCACCATTGGCTGGGTTGGAAGTCTTACGCATCTGAAGCCTTTGAATGGTTATATGCTCAGGACTGCAGCAGCGGGTACGCTTACATATCCTCCTGCCAGCTTTACGCATGATGATCCTTCCGAATCACGCGGTGCACCCTCTTCTACTTTATGGTCAGTGGATGCTTCACAGTATGAGCATAACATGACTTTGATTGGCATGTTTGAATACAACGGTACGAATGCCACTACCACCGACATGGAATTAGGTGCATTTGTGGGTGATGAAATTCGTGGTGTAGCCCAGGCAGTTTATATTAATAACCTGGATACATATATGTTCTTCCTCACCAGCTATTCGAATACAACAGGAGAACAGATGCATTTCAAATTATATGATCCTGCTACCGGCGAAGTGATGCCTATGCAGGAAAGAATGAATTTCTCTCCGAATTATCACCAGGGAAGTACAGATGCCCCATTACCATTTACATTACAATCCACCGGTATCGGCGATGTGTCAGATAATACCTCATTTGAAGTATCACCGAATCCATTCCGGAATGAGACCGTATGTCGTTTCGTGTTACCTCATGCCCAGGAAATTTACATGACGATCAGTGATATGAACGGCTTAGAGGTTTCCAGTATACAGGCATCAGGTCAGGCGGGGCAGAACAGTATTACCTGGAACGCAGTATCACATGGTGGTGCACAATTGAGTACAGGAGTTTATATCATCCGCCTCAAAACTGAACAGGGGATCATGACAAGAAAGGTTGTGTTACAGCGGTAGTAATTATGAGTGAGTTCAGTTTTTAGGCACGGTTTAATAAGTTAGTATACAGTGCAGGGCCGGCCCCTGAAATGGGGTCGGTCCTTTTAGTGAGTTGTGAGATCTGAATCCTGAAGGGATTCCATATCAATAACCGTGGGTAGGAATTGTACAGGACGAAGTCTGTACGATTCCTACCCACGGAATTGAAGAACAAATCCCTCTTGCTCAACTCTGAAGGAGTTGAATTACCTGGTAAGAAAACCTTTCACCAGCAAGATCACACCCTCCATCCAACCAAGCCACTGTTATTCTTCCATATCCTGATACTGGCCACTCTTTCATGAGCACGAATACCACCCATTTCAGTAAATACAAACATCAGTCTGCTACAACCGATCAACGAAGTCCACCATTCGGACAAAAAATGCTGCCATTCGGACAATGGACAGGTTTGTCATAGAAGATCAAGAACATCTTTAATGCATTACACCAGAACCTTCATTTTTTTTACTCACCTCCTTAATTCTTACGTTGGAATAGCTGATACTGCTTAAGTAGGTTATGAATTAATTACTAGCATAAGTTGGGAATCATTGGTTTTGCGGATTAATTTTTTGTTGATTTTCAAAGAGTTTTGATATAGCCGTTGTACAAACGGCTAGGCGGAGATAATAGATGCAAACGGGATTATTTCAATTACTTACACATGTAATAAATAAATATGTCACTGGTTATTTCCAATTTGGGTTGGTAGTGCTCGACAATGTCATGTTTCCATATCCTGTGATTCTTCATCCTTAATAGCGCACACCCTGATTCCTTATAAACTCTCACTCTCTCACCCTCTCACTCTCTCACCCTCTCACTCTCTCACTCTCTCATCCTCTTACTCTCTCACCCTCTCACCCTCTCACCCTCTCACTCCCGATAGCTATCGGGATTCCGTACCTTGTAAAGAAAAATGGAAAAACGCATTCTCGGAATGATCCTAACCGTTTTAGGAATTGCAGGCCTGGTTTACGCCGGCATTGTTTTTATGAAAGGAGCATCGGGTGCTAACAATTTCAGGTCCATCCTGATCGCCGCTGTCCTCGGAGGTATCTTCTTCGCTGCAGGCATAAGTTTAATTCGAAATACAACTGACCGCCCAACATAATTATGTAAGTTTCCCCTCATGAATGATTTGTACATGAAAATTGAATCCAGCTTCAATAAGCAAGGATTAATGCACACACTTAATGCGACTTTGGATAGGGTAGAAAGTGGAACGGTTCAGATCTCATGTCAGTATCATGAAGGATTGTCACAACAACATCATTTTTTTCATGCTGGCGTCATGACAAGTATTGTGGATAGTGCATGTGGCTATGCCGCATTAACCCTTTCATCAGATGATAAAGAAGTATTGTCTGTTGAATTCAAAATCAATTTCCTGAAACCAGCTCATACACCAAAAGTGATTGCGATTGGCAAAGTTCTCCAATCAGGAAAAACACTAACGATATGTGAAGGAAGCGTGTATGACGAAACGGAAACAATTCTGCTGGCCAGAATGACAGCTACAATGATCATCCTCCCGGCACACAAATCTTAATTACATGCAGGGAAAAAATATATCTTGAGGATGATGAATCCGGATAAAAATGAAAGCGTTGCCTTCTGCAAAGTTCGTGACTGCTAATTCGAATTACAGGAATGATTCATTATAGAGTATCCATTGGACTAGTTTAATTTATTAAATAACTTCAACATGAAAAACCACAACTTACTTTCCATTCTTTTGATTTTTGTAATCTGCATATTTTCGTGCAAGCCATCAGTTGATCCCGCATTAGCAACTACTGCGGCAGTTTCATTCGATGAAGCAGCAGAAACAGACGCTATTATGAAGGTGATCGAAGGCGAAACGAATTGTTTCTTTAAAGGAGATTATGAGTGCTGGACAAAACACTGGAGCCATGAGCCATATGCTGTTCAGGCCTGGAATAATAGTGATGGTACTGCAGATGCCGCGGTGGGATGGGATAAAATAAATACACAGGGAAAGGATTGGATTGAAAAATATTATAAGAACGGTAAAGTCGTAATCCATCCGGTGGTAAAAAAGGACACACCCATGATTAAATTTTTTAATGACAAATCCGCGTATTTGATATGGAAGCAATACAATGCAGATTCGTTGAAAACCAACTTTCGAACAAGCCATGAAATGCGCATCATGGAAAAAGAAGCTGACGGATGGAAAATAGTCAATGTATCCGCTTTCTGGGATACAGGGGATGATATCCCTTTTGATAGTCTTCAAATTAATTAATTCAACATGGTTGTAAACGCATGAGTCTTTCGTGAAGATCAAAGCCATCATTTTAGATCTGGATAACACGATATTCCCTGTCTCTTCAATAGGGCACATGTTATTTAAGCCCCTGTTTCATCTCCTGGAAGATGAAAAGGCCCTGCAGGATGAACTTGAGAATATTGAAAAAGATATTATGCGAAAGCCTTTTCAAAAGGTGGCTGCTCAGTATAGCTTTGGTGAATCCCTAATCCAGGAAGGAATGGCACTTTTACGGACACTTACTGTAGATTTTCCAATCACACCTTTTGATGATTACCACCTGGTCAAAGAATTGCCTGTAAGAAGATTTTTAGTTACGATGGGAGCGGTTACGATGCAACAAGGGAAAGTTGATCAGATGCATCTCGCGGATGATTTTGAAGGGATCCATATTATTGATCCTGAGACATCATCAAGGACAAAAAAGGATGTTTTTCAGGAGATACTAGATTTGCATCAATTTCAATCAACAGAAATACTCGTAGTGGGTGATGATCCCGATTCAGAGATCAAAGCAGCCATGGAATTAGGCATGCATTATGTATTGTTTGACAAAGTGGAATTCAACCCACATCTAACGGGACTAAACAGAGTCACGGGTTTTAAAGAAGTTGTTAACTACATCATGGAGCATCATTGATGTTTTCATTACACAAACCTGGTACATCCGAAAACGTGAGCATTCATTTTCCAACATTACAAACCAAACGACTCCTGCTGCGCCAATTCGACGACAGCGACCTGTTAAATGTATTCAAAGGACTTTCCCACCCGGAGATCATTCCGTATTATGGAGTGAGTTACCGGACATTGGAAGAAACGAAGTCACAAATGAAATTTTTTGCTGATCTCGAAAAAAATGAAACTGGTATCTGGTGGGCTATATGTTCCCTGGATAACAAGACCTTCTACGGGGCCGGTGGTCTGAATGGTGTAATCAAAGAACATAAAAAAGCTGAAATTGGATTTTGGTTGCTTCCGGAATATTGGGGCCAGGGCATTATGGGAGAAGCTATGCCCATAATTTGTGATTATGGCTTTAAGAAAGTGGGACTGCATAGGATCGAAGGTTTGGTAGAAACAGAAAATGTAAACTGTAAAAAAGCGATGTCTAAACTTGACTTTCAGTACGAAGGCACCATGAGAGATTGTGAGATAAAGAATGACCGGTACATTAGTCTTGATATTTATGCCATGATAAATCCGGCGCAACTGTCATTTAATTCTTAATATGATGTAATCATGACAGTCGAAAGGGAAAATTGGTATTTGTCAAAAGAAGAACCAGTCCGCAGCTGCCTGCTTGCTTTACGTGACATCATACTAGCCCAGGATATGCTCATTTCAGAAACAGTAAAATATGGCATGCCATGTTTTATTGTTAAGAAGAAAATCTTATGTTATTTGTGGACAGATAAAAAAACAGATGAGCCATATATCCTGGTGGTGGATGGAAAATTGATTGATCATCTTGCCCTGGAAGCAGGAGATCGTGCCAGAATGAAAATTCTCAGGATAGATCCAGATAAAGATCTGCCGGTAAAAACAATACGGGAAGTATTAAACCTTGCATTAGATCTTTACAGGAAAGGTGCTACACAGCCCTAATGCGGACAATGGACAATTTGCCACTCTATGGTCCTATATAAAATGATCGTAGAAAGCAGAACAATTTTTCAAATTCTAATTTGTATTATAGCAACTACTGTTTAAAGAAATGCAACCTTGTCCCCCTTACCATGTTTAGACAGGTCAGTATTTCATGCTTCCGGATTAATGGCACGTAGAAGATTTTGAAAATCATTTTCTGATTTCAATTGAATGTCTTATTAAGCAGGCTCAAATACTTTCTATTTCTAAAAAGTATATTTTCAAATGAATGATATTGTATTAGTGGCAGGAGCTACAGGAAATTTAGGCGAACGGATCGTTCACTATTTACTAAAAACAGGAGCACAAGTAAGGGCGGTTGTTAGAAACACAGTGGAGGTTCAGAAAATTGACACCCTGAAGAAACAAGGCGTGGAGGTTTTTATCATCAACCAATGGAATCTTCCGGAATTAACAGCCGCATGCCAGGGTGTGACATGTGTGGTTTCCGCATTAGCAGGTCTTCGTGAAGTGATCATAGATGCACAAACAGTTTTATTAGATGCGGCGATCGCTGCAGGTGTACCTCGGTTCATTCCATCAGACTACTCGCTGGATTTTACAAAATTTTCGCATGGGGAAAATCGGAATCTGGATCTGCGACGCGAGTTTCATAAGTATCTGGACAAGTCACCCATTGCAGCAACTACCATTTTTAACGGTGCTTTTGCAGACTTACTTACCGGTGAGATGCCTATGATTCTAGATAAGCAAAAACTTTTACTTTATTGGGGACATGCCGATCATCATCTCGGCTTTACAACGATTGAAAATACTGCTGCCTACACGGCACTGGCTGCTGTTGATGATTCCACACCCAGGTATCTTCACATCCTGGGTGATTCGATCAGTCCAAGAGAAATAAAAGGTGTGGTAAGTGAAGTAACAGGGAAGAAATTTCGACTCTTTCGACCGGGCGGACAGAAATTGCTGGGTTTCATCATTAAGATGGCTCGCAAGATGGCTCCTGGTGAAAACGAACTTTATCCCGCCTGGCAGGGAATGCAGTACATGCATAACATGATTGATAAACGCCTGCAAATTGAAAGGCTGGATAATGATCGTTATCCGGGTATCCAATGGGAAACAGTAAAAGATGTATTAGAAAAACACCGGAAGAGCAGGGGGTATTGAAGTGTGTAAATTTTTGAACAGTTCTCCATGCCAATCTCACAACCAACCCATATTTACCTTTCTTTGCATTAAGGAAAATTTTTTCCAGACGATCCTACTGAGACATTTCTTCAGTTAAATGCATACAGAATTATGCGGTTCATGAATAGAAAGCTGAAATTTATAATATTCTCATTTTTTATAAGCATCCAGCTCATCGGTGCTCAGTCAACAGGCGTCATTCTGGGGAATGTAAAGGACAAGAATACCCAGGAAACACTGGTGGGTGCTGTGGTGGAAATTGAAAACGACAGCATTGGAATTACAACTGACATAGATGGAAACTTCAAATTGGAAGTCCCTATTGGTGCCCGCAACCTGAAGGTTTCCTTCCTGGGTTACCAGACCCAGCTTAAGTTCAATATTGTGGTTACAACCGGTAACGCCCAGATCATAAATTTTGAGCTGGAGCCAGCCAGTACAAGTTTGAATGAGATTACTGTAGTTTTTGAAAAAGGAAAATCAGCTGTTGCCACCGATTTAATAACCCCTTTGTCAGTGCAGCAGCTCACCACAGAGGAAATTAGAGCAAATCCGGGAGGTGACTTTGATGTTTCCAGAGTTATTCAAACCCTTCCAGGGGTTGGAGGCAGTAGTGGCGGTGGCGGTAGAAATGACATTATTATACGTGGTGGTGCACCTAATGAAAATGTGTATTATTTAGATGGCATTGAAATTCCGGTGTTAAATCATTTTCAAACACAAGGTAGTTCCGGAGGAGCTCAGGGGATACTCAACGTTTCATTTATTGAGGAAGTAAAGTTAACATCCTCTGCATTTGATGCCAGGTATGATAATGCATTAGCGTCCACCTTTGTGATCAAACAGCGTGACGGAAACAGAGAAAGACTATCTGGCAATGCCCGTGTGAGCCTTACAGAAGCCGTTGCTACCTTGGAGGGCCCGCTAGGAAGAAAGACTACATTCCTGGCATCTGCACGTAAGTCTTATCTGGACTTACTCTTTGAGGCCATAGATCTGCCGATCCGGCCTAATTATTATGATTTTCAATATAAAGTAACGCACAAATTCAGCGAGAAGACTTCATTATCCGCTATTGGATTGGGGGCTATTGACCGTTTTAAATTCGCGGCCACAAAAGAAAGTACACCTGAAAATATATTTATCCTTCGATCACTTCCCTATATCAATCAATGGAACTACACCACTGGGTTTATCCTGAAAATCAATCTGGAGAAGGGTTTTATGAATTTTATAGCAAGCAGAAACATGTTTGAGAACAGACTGGACAAATTTGAAGATGATAATCAGATTGAATCTAACAGAACGTACAAACTGGTTTCGCAGGAGATTGAGAATAAATTCAAGTTCGATTATAACCGATATGTAAATGACTGGAAAATTACATTCGGTGCTATGGCACAATATGTAAAGTATAATGCTGATTTGTATAATAAGGTGTCTGATCGTGTGATAGATAGTATGGGCATGGAAGTGTTCCCGGCTCAAATCGTAACATTCAACAGTGATATTGATTTTTTGAAATATGGATTATTTGGACATGTGGCTAAAAATTTGTTTGGCAACAAGGTTTTATTTTCACTAGGCCTCAGAACAGATATGAATAGTTTTTTAACGAATGGTCATAATCCTTTAAATGCTATATCACCTCGCGTTTCTTTATCATATCATATAAGCCCGAAATTTGATCTCACGGGTTCAGTAGGAAATTATTACAAAATCCCTACATATACATCACTTGGCTACAAAGATGAAAGCGGAAATTTTATCAATAAGTCGATGAAGTATATTCAGTCTACACATTATGTTGTGGGCACGCAATTTCTACCGAACGAAGGCTTTCGGGTAACTGTTGAGTCATTCTTTAAAAAGTATAACGATTATCCTGTTTCATCTGCAACCGGAGTTTCGTTGGCTAATCAGGGCACTAATTTTGGTTCCATTGGCAGCGAAAGATTGAATAGCACCGGCACAGGTGAAACATATGGCATTGAAGTTTTTGTCCAGCAAAAATTAATTAAAAACACTTTTTATGTAGTGAGTTACACCTATGTAAGAAGTAAATTTTCAGGTGACAATGATATTCTGATATCATCATCCTGGGATAATCAACATTTGGTTTCAGCGATTTTAGGGCAAAAATTTAGAAGAGGATGGGAAATAGGCGCAAAGTATCGTTTTGCCGGTGGAACTCCGTACACCCCATATGATATGGAAGTATCCCGAAGGACATATTTACTTATTGGCGAAGGAACACTTGACAATGCCAGGCTGAACAGCCAAAGACTAATTGCATTTAATCAATTGGATGTGAGAATCGATAAAAAAATAAACTACAGGAAAACAACTTTGGATGTCTATCTGGATGTGCAAAATGTAGTTGGCTTCAGCAATCAGAGTAACCCTGATTATACATTCCAAAGAACATCCGATAACAGTGCTTTTCTTACTACAGATGGTAATGAGGTGATGAGGGATGGTTCTAATGCGATTCCATTGATCTTAGAAAATAAAGAGGCATCCATTATTCCCACATTAGGATTAATATTTGAGTTCTAGCGATATATCAGTTCCTGGATGCCTTAATTTGGAAGTTTCATCTCAAACTAGGATGTAATGAGCTTTAAATTGTAGCTTTAAAACCTTGCGACCACAATCTTCCCGAAAACTTTCTGCCATCATGTTTACCGACATCGTCGGGTATACTGCTCTGATGCAGCATGATGAGGCGCAGGCAGTCAGGGTCAGAGAACGTCATCGTGCTGTTTTTACTGATCAGCATACAAAGCACATAGGAGAGATCATTCAATATTATGGTGATGGCACGTTGAGTATTTTCACGAGCGCCGTGCAGGCAGTCGAATGTGCCATTGAGATCCAGCGGAATTTACAATTGGGTGTGGTTATGGTTCCTGTGCGGATCGGTCTTCACCTCGGTGATATCGTGCATACCGAAACGGAAGTGTACGGTGATGGTGTAAATGTTGCTGCACGAATTGAAAGCTTGGGGATAGCAGGATCTGTTTTGTTATCAGGAAAAATTCATGATGAGCTAAAAAATCATCCTCATATCTCAACGATTTCTCTTGGCCCATTTGTATTGAAGAATATAGCCCTGCCTGTAGAAGTATTTGCTGTCACTATTGAAGGTTTGAAAGTACCTGGAATAGCTGACCTTCCTGTAAGTCCTGTTCAGCAAACAAAATCTATTGCCGTCCTGCCATTTGTCAATATGAGCTCGAACGCAGAGAATGAATACTTCAGTGATGGTATGACAGAAGAAATTATTAATGCACTTGCCCGGCTTAAGGAACTGCGGGTAACCTCAAGAACATCATCCTTCTTTTTCAAAAATAAAAATGTACCCATTCGTAATATTGGACAAGCATTAAATGTCTCCGCGATTCTGGAAGGAAGTATACGACTGTCCGGAAATAAAATGCGGATCACTGTTCAATTGATCGATGTGATGAATGACTATCATTTTTGGTCTGAAACATTTGATCGTTCGCTCGACGACATCTTTGCTGTGCAGGATGAGATCAGCCTGCTGATTGCCGATAAGCTGCGGGAACATTTGGGTCATTTCCTCATTGAGGAGCATCTTGTGATCACACCCAATATTGATGTTGACAGTTACCAGCAATACCTGAAGAGCCGGTACCACATGCTTAAAATGAGCAAACGGGATATTGAACTTGGTATGGATCTGTTGCAAAAAATCATTCAACGCAATCCGGATTTTGCCCTCGCGTATCTGGGGATGCATCATGGGTATGCGATGCTTGCAACACTGGGCCTAATGCCCGCTGCTGCTGCTTTTATGAAAGGAAAAGATTTCTTTGACAAAGCTTTAGCACTCGATCCTGAACTTCCGGAATGCCAGATGCAGCTTGCGTGGATGAGCTTCCTTCAGGACTGGGATCCTGCAGGTGCTTATCGCCATTTGCAAAAAGCGTTTGACATACGTCCTTCTGTTGATTTCTATCAATCCATGACTTCCATACTCGTGGCTGAAGGAAAATATGATGCTGCGCTGGCCCACATCCGTATTGCAAAGGAGATGGATCCATTTTCAGAGATCAATTATCACCTCCATGGTTTTATCCTGTATACCCAGGGAAAATATTCGGAAGCTGTTGAGCAATTTGAACAAAATGTGACGCTGAAACCAGATTCTCAGGTTTCGTTACTGAACTGGGGCCAGTCATTCTTGCTGCAGGGTAAAGCGAAAGAAGCGTTAGATTTTTTTGACAGCCTTCCTCCCGGCACTGATGATCTGCTTAGGCTCGGGGGCGTGACACTTGCAAATATAGCTATGGGAAATGTTGAGGAAGCAACCTTAGGGATCTCAAAGCTTACCGCTGCTTTGCGGACCGAATCGATGGACAGGGCATTAAATCTTTTAATCTTTTGTCATACGTCATCAGGTAAACATGAACAGGCGTTGCAGCTAATTGATCAGGGGATATCGAATCACCTTCCTATGATGTTGTATCTTCCTGTGGAACCATTTCTCAGACCACTTTTTGAGAATGAAAAATTCAAGTCTTTAATGCAAAAGGTTTTAAATTAAAATACCTCAATGTCAATCTTTCAGATTCTCCTGTTCATCCACATTACCTATGGAGGCATCAGCCTGGTCGTGGGACTTATCATTCTATTGGGTGGGAAAGGCAACACGCGACACAAGCTGATGGGGAAAATATATTTCTTTTCCATGCTGATGGCAGCACTGATCGCCTTGCCGATGTCATATTTGCACCCAAGTTATTTTCTTTTCATCATTGGTGTTTTTACGTCTTATATGTTATTGAGCGGAAAAAGATATTTGAAAAAGAAAACACCTGCAAATATAAAGCCTGTTGACTGGTTGCTGACCACCATAATGCTGGTATTCGGTGCAGCATTTATTGGTATGGGTATTTACAATCTCCTTCAATCCAATTTTTTCGGAGTTGTATTTATCGCATTTGGAAGTATCAGCCTCATATTCGTCTACCAGGACTATATAAATTTCAAAGGCCGAGCATCCGTTAAAAATTTTTGGCTGACCACCCATATCCAGCGTATGGTCGGAAGCTACATTGCTTCCGTCACTGCCTTTTTAGTAGTCAACAACACATTGCTTCCGGGCGTGATCGCATGGCTCCTCCCCACAATAGTTCTCGTTCCATTGATCATCTACTGGTCACGTAAGCATGAGGTAAAATTGAAAATAAAACCAGGTCCATCCAAAACTATGTAGAGCCAAAATTTACCCCTGCCTTATGTTTCCATTGAAAAGCTATTTCCTTAAAATCCCTTGACAACCTTCCTTAAGTTTCACTTTAGCTTCAACCTTCATCTTCCCCTCCACCTTCGCTTTCGCCTTCGCCTCAGCCTTCGCCTCAACCTTATCTTATAATTTCATTACTCTTTCACGGAATTCTGTAATGCTTTCGTTGCCCCTATCCCTCATCTTTGCAATTCATACTAATAAGGGACTAATCGAGTCAAAAAACCAAATACGTTCACACTTTAAATTTTAAGTAAAATGAATAATGATAATAGCATAGATGCGCTCAACTCACTTGTCACGATCAACAATGATCGTATCCAGGGATATGAAACAGCCATTGATGAAACAGAAGACCAGGATTTGAAAACTTCTTTTGCAAAATTTATACAGACAAGCCAGGCATGTAAAAGTGATCTTGTCAGCGCTATCACTAAATTGGGTGGAACACCTGATGATGGTACACGTCTGGATGGTAAAATTTACCGTGCATGGATGGATTTCAAAGCAATGGTAACTGGAAAGGACCGTAAAGCAATTTTAAACAGCTGTGAATACGGAGAAGATGTAGCTGTAAATGCTTATGAAAGAGCCATGAAAGATGAAGATCTTTCTGCAGAACATAGAACGCTTGTATCAGCACAGTATACCAAGATCAAAGCTGATCATGATACCGTAAAAAGTATGCGTGATGCGGAGATAGAAGTATAATACCCTATAACACGCAATTAAATATAGAAAGCGGTCCGAGTTCATCGGGCCGCTTTTTTTATACATCACTCCTGTACGTTTAAATTGGTCTACTATCCATAGAATTCAGGTTATTATTAGATGATATCATCGTGATTTTGCGGAAAGTCATGCTGCTTTGAATCTTTATGTACCAAAAGGGATACACACCACCTTCATGATCCTGCCATCCGTACGCATAATCGAACCTTCCGACTTACTTGAGTTTGATATTTCTCCCAATCCCGCTATTGCTACACTTACACTATCCATCTCTGAAAATGATCTGCTTCGAGTAGATTCGTATGAGGTCATTGACCAGCGTGGACAATGTGTCTATTATTCAAAATCCCTCGATCAGAGGACCATTCATGTAGCCAAATTGCTTCCCGGCATGTACAATTTGGTGCTGAAAGGGGATGAGAAAGTGAAGGGTGTGAGGAGGTTTGTTAAAATGCAATAAGTCGCTGAAAATCAAATAGTTATGACAGTGTGGCATACCTAGGTGTGCCACACTGTCATAACTAATTGAAAGCCAGTAAGTTATAGACGGATTTTGTCTGTTTTTTCCACATTCCCTCCAATTTGTTAGAATCAAAATATTGGGTTCACAGAGGCTGTTCATTCCTAATGAATTGAAATGAAAATCCCTAACGATAGCTTTATTTTACAAGATGCTGGTTAAGAAAAGAATTGGTCTTATTGCAGGAAGTTTCTGCATTCCTATTTCCCTTGCGATATTCTCATGCATTGATTGTGGTCCCTTTCATGA
>JANPKZ010000231.1:0-2345 GCA_031426295.1 Saprospiraceae bacterium | reverse complement strand
GCTTCCTGCCAGTAGATGGAAGATTTATGTTGAAATCCCAAATCATATTCAATGCTGACATTGCTTCTGGTGGCTTCGCGATGTAGTGCCTGCAACAAGGGCTCTGCCAAAAAAGTGGAAGACACAAAAAGTCGCTGTCCTTCTTTTGCCTGAAGACAATAATGGATCAGTAAGTGCGCATACCGCTCCAGGATCTGCGGATCAAAGGCTGGTGTAACTGTATCCATTACCATTCTTTTGTTCTGTATGGATAGCGAATTGCATATTGATCCATGATCTTTTCTGTCAGTTTCTCTTTCAACAACGGAATATTTTCTCCGGTAGCGGCAGAAATTAAAACCGTGTCAACAGTGTATTCATTACGCAACCGGCCCTGGATCTCTTCTTCAATCTGCTCTTTGATATCAGCGCCGAGATAATCATCATAATTCTGCTGACGGTATAAATCTATTTTATTCAGCACCATGATCGTCGGCTTCTGTTCTACTTTGATTTCGAGTAAGGTCTGATGTACCGCATTGATATGATCTTCATATTGAGGATGCGATACATCGACTACATGCAGCAGGATATCCGCTTCACGTACTTCATCCAGTGTAGATTTAAAACTCTCCACAAGATGATGCGGCAGCTTCCGGATAAATCCAACCGTATCACTTAATAAAAACGGCATGGTACCAAACACCACTTTCCGAACAGTTGTATCCAGCGTGGCAAATAATTTATTTTCTGCAAAAACATCACTTTTGCTTAGCAGATTCATCAATGTCGATTTCCCAACATTCGTATATCCAATCAGGGAAACGCGGATCAGCTCATCACGGTTTTTTCGCTGTGTAACATTTTGCTGATCGATTTTCTCAAGCTTCTTTTTGAGAAATGAAATCTTTTCACGCACAATACGTCTGTCCGTTTCAATTTCCTGCTCACCGGGTCCTCTCATACCGATACCCCCGCGTTGTCTTTCAAGGTGATCCCAGAGACCTCTCAATCGGGGAAGTAGGTATTGCATTTGCGCAAGTTCAACCTGTGTCCGTGCCTGGGAAGTTTGTGCTCTTGCGGCAAAGATGTCAAGGATCAGACTCGTACGGTCCACGATCTTGATCTTCCATTCTTCTTCAAGGATATTCGTTTGCTTGCCTGTCAGGTCATCATCAAAGATGGCCAGTTCGATATCATGCTCTTCAATATACTTCCCGATCTCTTCCACCTTACCCTTACCGATATAGGTTCTGGAGTCAGGATGCGCCATCTTCTGCGTATATCTTTTGACAGTCTCCGCCCCCGCAGTCTGCGCAAGGAATTCCAGCTCATCGAGATATTCGATGATCTTCTCTTCTGTATTGGGTGGCACGATAGCCCCAATCAATACAGCACGTTCTATATGCGGACCCCCAATGTTCTTTTGCTTCTCACCAAGGTTCCAGTCGTTTTTCGCTAATGCCATTTGTATGCAGTTAATTCAGGTTTACAAGTATACGGGATTATACCTAAGACAATGATCTTACAGGATCGGATGAATTTTTTGACGCCAGATAAAGGGACGCCAGACTCCGGACGTATTGTGTTGGTTGATTTGAAAGTACAATTTTAAACTTCAGGTCTAGGTAAACACAACATACCCCTATGCTATCAGGTTGCACCACTTAAAAATTAAATTATAATTTTTGAGAATAGCATCCGGTATCCGGCGTCTATTGGTCCGGAATCAAAAGCTCATTGACAATAGAAAGGTTGTCGAAGCAACAAATTAAATACACAACACCTCAGCCTTAGCCTCCGCCTCAGCCTATTTTCTAGCGATCCAGCTCTCCGGATTCATCTTGGTCTTATCCTTCCAGATCTCAAGATGCAATTCAGGCTCTTCGCTGCCGAGGTTACCGATCTTCTGTCCGGTGTTGACATTATCCCCCTTCTTTACAGAGACATTCACCACACGGCTATATACCGTAAAATATAAACCATGACGGACCATGATCATATAATCATACCCGGGAATACGGGTCACTGAAGCGATCGTGCCATTGAATAAACTTTTGACAGCCGCACCGGGTTCTGCCTGAATGTCAATACCATTATTCTGAACGACAATTCCTTTCAGGACGGGATGAGGATGTTCTCCAAAACGGCCGCTGATACTGCCTTTACTTACAGGCCATGGGAGCTTGCCTTTGTTGGAAGAAAACTGATCGTTGAGTGCTTTCGTCTCCGGAGCTGATGTAAGACCGGCACTGGTGACTTTTTTTGTTTCAACTTTTATAAGTCGTGCGATCTCATCATCCAGCTTTTTCTTTTTCGCCTGGGTGGCGGTCAACTGGCTTCGTAATTTTTTCTCTTCTTTCGCC
>JANPKZ010000230.1:0-24401 GCA_031426295.1 Saprospiraceae bacterium | reverse complement strand
TTTGTCCTTTTTATTTTTTTTTTAATGAATAACATACTAATAACAATAATATAATTAAAAAAAATACAAGGGTACTCTGGTGTGGTGTTCTTTATTTTTTCTTCCCTTCGAAATGCTCAGGGACCTCCTTTCGAAATGATTTACCTATTGACAAATAATTATTTGAAAAATTCTGAGGGAGTCTTTACGGTAACGATGCCCTTTTTCTTCCCTTCGAACTCAGGGATTTCCTTTCGAAATCATTTACCTATTTAAATGATTACATTAAATAGCCATGTTACCAGTCCTGACTTCTCTCTCTTCAAGACTATCGGGACGTTGGTATGTCGCTATAATCACGCCATGAGGCGTGACAACATGATCTGTGAGTGTAAATGCTGCCGGAAGAATTTCATCGCTCCACAGCTTCTTCCCTTCTCCTAGCGTAAGTGGATGTATTTTGAGACGAAGTTCATCAACGAGATCATGCTGTAACAACAACTGCACGAGCTGACAACTCCCCCACACCTGTATGTCAGGGCCCGGTGAATTTCTAACCTGTTTGATATCTTCGATAGTCCTGATAAAAACTGTGTTCTTCCAGTTTGTTGTTTCGATAGTCTTGGACAGGACATATTTCACACCATCATTAATGCCTGGCCAGAAGTCTGCATGAGCAGGCCAATAGTCCTCCCAAATCTGGAAGGTCTTTCGGCCTAAGAGATAATCCGCAGGTTGCAGTTCGGCCTTGACTACGTTGTCATACATCTCATCGCCATATGGAGCAGACCAACCACCATATTTGAAATTGCCGGATGTATCTTCTTCTGGTCCGCCAGGTGCCTGCATGACACCATCTAAGGTGATCATGGATAAGACAGTTATTTTTCTCATAGTAGAATTTAACGTAAATCGAGGCTATTGTATTTAAAAATCATTCATCTTGTCAATTTAAAATCATTGACTAAGTGTGGTCCCTGAGCCGTCGTGCTGAGCTTGTCGAAGTATTGTCGAAGGGACCTCAATTCGAAATGAATTACATGCTTCACATGAAGTCAACAATCGTTTTATTTGTATATCCCCCAATACGTCCAAAGCCCCAATTATTTAAATCTGCCTGCTCCTTAATGATCCACGCGATATTGTGCATGGTGTCTTCTTCATCCGTTCCCATCGCCTCAAGATAGATTGGATACAACAATGTGAAACGGGATGATTTAGAGAAATTTTCCTTTTTGCAAAATTCTTCCATTTTCTCAATAGCGTCAGGAATATGCTGGCAATCATGAATCAACTGCATTGATGCGTCACTGAATCCCAGGTCAAGATTAAAGGGAGGTTGCACGAGTGGATTGCAATGAAACAAAGCAAATGAGAGGGTTTTCGTATTACCATGATCAGGAATATTCGTGGTGCCTGGATCTGTATTATCTGTATTGTTCATAACCCTGATATAATTGAAATGACATTCTAATTTCTTTACATGCTAATTCCAAATCTCATTCATCTCCGTCAATATGGTCGGGCTGCCATCTGTCACGATAATCGTATGCTCATGCTGAGCTACATATCCACCTTTATTCCCCACCATCGTCCATCCATCTTCAATCGTTTCTGCATACGTTGATGCAGTTGAAATAAAAGTTTCAATAGCAACAACCGAATTTTTCTGAAATCTTGTTTGATTGTAACGATCCCTGTAGTTCATGATTTCCCTGGGTTCTTCATGCAGGCTTCTTCCAATCCCGTGTCCTGCAAGATTTTTGATGACTTTGTATCCACGCTTTTTCGCTTCTGTTTCGATCAGATGACCGATATCGGAAATGCGGACGCCACCTTTGATATTGAATATAGCTTTGTGCAAAATCTCCTTTGAAGCTTCTATAAGTTTTTGGTATTTATTTACATCTTCACCAAGCACAAAGGAACCACCGTTGTCTGACCAAAAACCATTCAGCTCAGCTGAAACATCAATGTTGATCAGATCACCTTCTTTCAGAATGATTTTGTCAGTCGGAATACCATGGCAAAAATGTTTATTTACACTGATGCAGGTGTATCCGGGAAATTTATAGGTCAGGAGTGGTGCTGACTTCGCCCCAAAATCTGCTAATACTTTTCCACCAAAATTGTCTACTTCTTTTGTCGTCATGCCGACCCTGGCATAATTCCGCATTTCCTTCAGCGTATGTGCAACAGCCTCACTAGCTTTTTGCATTCCGGTGAGTTCTGCTTCGTTTGTGATTGACATAAATGTATTTAGTTACAGTATTCATTGCCAAAAGTAGGTTAAAATAATTCATGTAAAACCCACCAGGCTTTGGACCGCAGATTTTGAAGATGGTTAGGAATTATTATGATATTTTATCTTTACTTTCCTTACGTATTTTTATGAAACCAGGTCTTTAGATTCTCACCCTCTCACTCTCTCACTCTCTCACTTCTCTCACTCTCTGCCCATGGACCTGTCCCCCATCACCCCAGACTCGATCATCATCACCATCATCTACACGATCCTGCTGTTGTGGGGATTCTGGGTCGGATTGCGCATGATCTACCAGGGCTTCAACCGGCCGCAGGAATTACTGAATCCCTTGTTTGGCAACAGAGCTGCGATCATCATTTTCACGTATCACATCATTGTTGTCTCACTGGATCTTTTTGTCTGCGGACCGCTGGCGCTATATTACAAAAGTGATCTTTGGTATTGGGGAGGACGCATCGCATTGCTGACAGCCTCGGTCCCATTAGCCTTTTATTTCAATCGCAATCCACAGTCGTTTGGTAAGCTCATCGGTTCATGGGTCAAACTTCGCAACTACTTTGAGATTGCACTCCATATACTGGTTGCAGCCATCGCTATCAATTGGTTCTACTACTATGGCCTGCTTTACTGGCTGGTTGCTTACAGGTATCTTGATGTGGGACCTCGTCGATACTTTCAAACATTCTATAACACACCTGAAAAACTGGCAAAGCGTCCCTGGGCACCAGTGCTCAATTGGTTAGTTATTGTTGCGATTTATATACTTGCTGCTGCTGCTATTTACTATCAGAAAGTGATCTATGCAGCACCACCGGATGAAGCAAGACCAGAGCATATCGCATCATCGTTTGAATGGGGACTTGTGATTTCACTGAATGTATTAAATGCTCTAATTATGGCTGTGCTGGTGCGTAAATACACTGGTCCTGGACCTGGTGCAGATCTCCTGCCACCTGAAGAATTGGAGGCAACACAATCTGCTGCGTAAATGCATCGCATGTAAAAAGGCAGTAGAGACGTGATGCATCGCGTCTCTACTGCCTTTTTACATAGCGTCTGTACTGCCTTGATTTGCGCCCTTCTATTGTGCGCTTTTCTAATACGTACTTCGCTTCTATACCGGAATCGTATTATTTCATATTATACGACAGAATTTCGATTCAATCCCAGATTTGAGGATGTAATCAACTAATTCAATAATAATTTTTTTTAAATAATATTCATGTCACATCAAAAAAAAATAACATTCTGGTCATTCAAATGCTATACCCGCATGCAGATGAATTGTTCTTCTCAACACACGATATTTAATAAAATCCCCGTCCGGAAAAATGTGTTTAAAATTTAATTTCACAACTCCATCGAATTTATTGCCTGGAATTTTCATTCCGATGCTAATAGAGGCGCCAAATGCATTTATAAGACCGGCACTCTCATCAACCTCAAAATACCTTTCCTGTGGTTGCCAGTTACTATCAGGTACATAGGTGTGAACGAGTCCCTGCTGCTTTGAAGAAATAACCCAATCATAAAGTCCTCCTGTTTCAAAAAACCATTTTGACGAATTACCTGCGTGGATCCTGAAATTGAGTGGAAATGAGACAGAATTTTTACTGTACGTTAAATTCTCGTAATTACCAAAATGGCCAATCAGGACAGATGTATGAAATTCACGCGTCCTGTTCCATTCTATACCAAGGTTACAACTGATTAATTTACCCTGTAAAAAAGTACGATACATACCTGCCCCAAAGCCTGATCTGAACTTCACATTATCGAGATTATTGAAAGATCCATTAGCGGATATCAGAAATTGGTCTGCTATGCGAATTTTATTTCCCTGTCCCAGGACTGTAACGTGAAACACAGACAACAAAATTATTGTGGAAACTAATTTCATCATTTTTTCAATTCGTATGGCTACAACGAAAGCCATTCATGATATCAAGGTAATTCTTTTTTAACTTGCTTGGCTTTGCTGATTATCATGGCTATTCAGTCAATCACCATATAATGTCCCTTATCACTTTTGCCGGATTACCATACGCAACGACACCATCGGGAATATCCTTTGTCACTACAGAGCCTGCACCAATGATCGTGTCGTTGCCAATTTTTATCCTGTCGAGAATCACAGCACCAGCACCAATGGTAGATCGTGATCCGATCTCACAAATTCCAGAAATGGTTACTCCCGGGTTGACCGTCACGTAATCATTCAGGATCGTGTGATGTCCAACATTTACATGCCTGCTAATCACAACAAATTTTCCAAACGTACAATACGGAGCGACAACAGAAAGTGGACCGATATGAAGTCCGATCCCCGCATCTAAAATAAGTGGCAGTGCTGCAGTGGTATGGATCAGAGGTATAAACCTGTCATCAGGGATGGAATATTTATTGACAAAATATTCGGCGATCAACCTTCGGGATTTGCCAATGGATGCAATGATAAAGGAAGGTGAATGCCAGTCTTTCATCTGGTCTTCATGATACTCAAGAACCGCTATCTGCGGAACGAGATATGGAAATGAGACCGAGTCATTTTCTTCATCAGGTATATTCGGGATCAGTCCAACCTTGCTGAATTCCGCCGGAAGCATATCGAGAATGATGCTGAGTGCGTACGTGCTCTTGCCCAATAAGAATAACTGCTCAGTCATCATGGTTTTTTGTTCGGTGTGTAAAAATAGCATACCCGCCCTGCTCATGGCGATATTTAATATATTTACGCAAGAACCACAGAGACGAAAGAGGTGAATACACGTGAAATCAAAAAATAAAGGCGAACATACATCTTCGCAATTATCCACCTCCGCTCCCCAAAGCGAAAAATTACTCCAACGCGTTATCTCCATTCTCGCCCTGGTGTTCATTACCATTACATCCATCAGCAGAATTATCCTTTCTCACGTACCGATGAGCCGGGATGAAGGTACATACGGCTACCTGGGTAAGCTCGCAGCAAAGGGGCTCACACCCTATCTTGATTTTTATGAAATGAAACCTCCGATGCTGTTTTATTTCTTTGGTCTGGGAGGAATTGTCTTTGGCTTTACAGACCTGGGGTTGCGTCTTTTTGCTCTTTTGCTCAACCTCTGCAGTTGCTTGTTGATCTATTTGATCCTTCGCAGATATATTCCAAATCAATATGCAGCAGTATCGGCGGCTTTGTTTTCAATCTTTAGCCTCAATCCATTTGCATTTGGTTTTAGCATGGTGGCTGAACATATCGTCAATACTCTTGTATTGACATCATTGTACTTGTTGCATAGGGACTATGAGCAGAAGGGTTTTCTGTTTGCAGTGTTGGCTGGTGCAGCATTTTCTCTTGCGATCCTGACAAAACAAACCGCCATTCTGTTTTCCCCTGTGATACTTCTTTTTTTCATCCTCGGGCGAAAAAATAAACCATGGCTGGTACAGTCACTTCGTTTTGCAGGAGGTGTTTTGATTCCCGTCATCATTTTGGGCATCATTTTAATTATACATGGTGCAATTCACGATGCCATTTATTGGCTTACCGCTTACCCCGTTACGTATGCTTCCAGCATAGATCCTGAAGAAGGAAAAACGTATCTCAGGTATTTCACCAGAAATATAAGTCTGTTCCAAATTTCACTTTTTATTGTATCCGTGCTGTTGTTTTTCGTCAGTTTTATTTGGATAAAGAAAAAACCTTTTCATTGGATGGTTGCGTACGTTATCATGGCGCTCCTCACGATCATTCCGGGTTTTAGATTTTATGGACAGTACTGGTTAGTACTATTTGTCCCATTGTCTATGATTACCGGGGTAGTGTTGTATCAATTTCAGGTTATAAAACCCAAGACTGGTTCGATAGGTCTTTTTATTTTGCTGGCACTCATGGCTGGTGAAATGTTCATGCACCGGGATTATTATTTCAGCAAAGGAACCCCCGGCGAAATCACCAATTTGTATGCAAACAATCCTTTTGAACAAATCCGTCATCTGTCAAAATATGCAGGTAATCTTATGACGGATGGTGAAACCTTTATGGTCTTCGGCTCTGAACCCCAGGCCTATCTGTATGCTGATAAAGTAGCACCTACCCGGCATGTTTTTATGTCGATGATCTCAAAACACGATGAAAAATCAAATACCTTCATCAGTGAGACCTTACATGACCTGGAACAGAAACAACCTACGTATGTCCTGTTTAACTTCTTCATCTACAGTTGGACATTAACTGAAAAAGCGAATGACAAACTGTACAATACTTCCGCTAATTATGTCATCAATCATTATACACCAGTGGCAGCATACAATATGAACACGAACTCGTATTTATATGCCGGTGATGGTCAACAAATAGGTTCGTTCAACAATCAAGTTGTCCTGTTCAAACGCAGATGAAGCAACCCTCATTGATATCATTTCCGACCAAAGGCAATCCGGATGAAGGGCATCTGCATATTGTACAACATGAGGCATTGCCCTTTCCCATTCAACGTGTGTTTTACACAATGGATACACCAACCGAAGTCACGAGAGGTCGCCATGCACATCATGAAACAGAAATGGTATTGATTGCCATCAAAGGAACTATTGAGGTGAGAACAATAACCATTGATGGCGATGAACAATTTTTTACACTGAGTGAGCCATCAGAAGGACTGTATCTTCCGGTCCTTTGCTGGCATGAGATGAACTATAGCGATGGTGCCGTGCAGTTAGTGTTGTGCAACAACTCGTACAATGCGGCAGACTATATCCGGGACTGGCAGCAGTTTAAAACCTTACAACAGCATCATGGAACGCGCTAAGCTCAGCATCATCCTCCTTTCCTATCAAAGCGAAAAAAAGCTTGAAAAGGCGGTTCATGAAATTGAAACTTCACTTTCAGCCGCAGGCATACCTTATGAAATTGTGATCATCGACGATGGTTCTACGGATCAATCTTTTACCATCGCGAATAGTATTGCTGATAGAACGGAACATGTAAGAGCATATCAGCTTGCAAAAAATTATACAAGCCCGATGGCTCAGTTTGCCGGTCTTGAGATGTGTACAGGTCAATGTGCATGTCCCGTGCCTGATGATGGCCAGCGCCCGATGGAGCATATCATCGACATGTACACGCATTGGGAGAAAGGAAATAAGATCATCCTTGGATACCGCGAGACCAGGAACGATGGAAAAATGAATGATCTGCTTTCCAATTCCTACTACAGGGTTATGAACCGGTGGTCGGAAGTTACATTTCCGCCCGGTGGATCGGATGGATACCTGATCGACCGTGAAGTCATTGATATCCTGAATACACAGATAAGCAAACGTAACACCACACCGGTCATCGAATTATTAAAATTAGGATTTGGTGCTGTCATAGTGCCCTATCGCAGACCGCAGAAGGTATCAAGGTCGAGATGGACGCTGCGCAAAAAAATTAATCTTGCACTCAATACGTTTTTCGCATCTTCGATTTTCCCATTACGCTTGATCACGTGGCTCGGGTTGTTCATCTTTTGTTTTTCACTCCTGGCCATAATGCTGATTATTGCAGCGAAATTGTTTTCTGATAACACACTCATTGGGTTTCCGATCCAGGGATGGACTACACTTGTGGTGCTGATCACCTTGTTTCATGGTATTCTTATGCTCAGCATTGGTGTGGTGTCTGAATATCTCTGGAGGATGTATGAAGAGGTAAAACAGCGGCCACCTTATATCATTCGTGGTAATAAGGCATCATGAAACCTATAGCTTTCTTTGATCACAGGCCAATGCATGATTTCATCGGGAATGAACTGAAGGATGCATTCGCAAACTTCCTGTCTGGTGATTCGCTTATCCTGGGCGAACAGGTAACTGGTTTTGAAAAAGAATTCAGTTCGTATCAATCTTGTGCTCATGCAGTCGGTGTCAACAGTGGTCTTGATGCATTAATGCTGGCATTAAAAGCTTTACGTATCGGGCATGGAGATGAAGTGATCGTTCCTGCTAATACATACATCGCAACATGGAATGCCATTCATCTCGCAGGTGCCAAACCAATACCTGTAGAGCCTGATATTTTGACCATGAATATTCATGCAGAAAATATCAGGCAAAAAATAAATTCACGTACAAAAGCGATTCTGCCTGTTCATCTGTACGGTCTTCCTTGTGCCATGCATGATATCATGCAGGTTGCGCATGAACATGGGCTGTATGTAATTGAAGACAATGCACAGGCAGTCGGCACTGATGTAGATGGAAAAAAGACTGGTTCATGGGGACACATCAATGCAACCAGTTTTTATCCAACTAAAAACCTTGGGGCGCTGGGGGACGGCGGCATGGTGACAACTGATGATGATAAACTCGCCGCGCATGTAAAGTCATTACGCAATTATGGCTCTGCAAAACGGTACATCAGTCATGAAATCGGATTGAATTCGCGGCTTGATGAATTACAGGCAGCATTTTTAAGAATCAAACTGCATAAACTTGATCTTTGGATTGCGGAACGGAAGAAAGTTGCCATGCAGTATCATGAAGGGCTGAAAGATATTGCTGAGATCACCTTGCCAGTGCATGATGTCAACCATACATATCATTTGTTTGTCGTAAGAACTAATGACAGAAATGCACTTTCAGAATATCTTGCAAAGCATCACATATCCGTATTATTTCATTATCCTGTTCCGCCGCATCTGCAGAAGGCATATGAATTCCTGAATTTCAAAACAGGTGATTTTCCTGTAACTGAATCAATAGCTGATACGTGTTTAAGCCTGCCGTTGTATTATGGTTTTAGTCGGACGGATGAAGTGATGGATTCTATACGGTCCTTCTTCACGAAAAGATAAATTTGTCGACGCACCTTGTAGGATGTGTTCCATACTTCACTGCAGGATTTGATTTCTGCAATGTGTAATTCATTTACATCCTGGGCGAGAATACAAGTTGAAAATGTGGCAAGGAATATCAGGTTACACGTAAAGAGTTTCTTCGTCTTACAACAATGAATATTATAATCCTAACGAATATAAGATGGTTTATAAAATTGTCCGTATCGATAATTTCCTGTAAAGATCAATAATCATTTCTTTGTGTTCGAAAAGTATACCACCGGTAGTGCTTGCCTTTTTTACTTTCCATAATTTTGGAAACTGTAATTTACCCTGTGATACAGAATACATCCACGTCAAATCTATAAAATTAGCCAGCAAGTTTATTCGATAGGAAAGCGATGGGTTTTTAAATTCAAAACCCAGCCGATGTAACGTTTTTTCTTTAAAAAAGTAAGAGGTACCGGTAATTACAACAGTGTTTGGAATCCTTCCATTTTCGATTTGTTCAATAATATGTATTAATCCTTCCAGGTAATACAGTAATAATCGATTACGGGTATCGACACCCGCTTTAAATTTGCGCATCACCCACAGGTAATCAAAACTACTTCCGCTATGAAGATCAATAAGTTTCTTGTTTGCCATATACCCCAGCAACATGGGTGAATAGTACGTGTAAACTCCCAATAACTTAAAAAGCGGAGTGGTAGCAAATTGTGCGATAGGCACAAAAAGTAGAAAAAATAGATAAAAGAGAGGTTGATCATATGCTATCCGGATTATTTCCAAAGCGGGGTAGAAGCCTATAACCGCCAGAAATATTGCTATCACCCATTGCACCCAGACAGCCTGGTTATAAAATGTATTCATTTATAATTCTTGTTCACAATCTTACACAACAGAATGAAGGATCTGATTGGTTGATACAAATACTTTGCTGATCCATTTCATACGTCCGGATCTCATTCATTGGAATTGTTTTGGCTTCTCATTCTGACCGGCAAGATCTACAATTTCACGAATTCGTTTTTGCCTGGTCTCAGATCTTTTAGCCAGGACAACCCATTGTAAAATATTCCGTCTGTCTGACCTGCTCAACCCTGAGAAAAATTTGTAGGCATTTGGATTCCTTTTAAATTCACTGTCCAGGTCTTTCGGAATGATAAGTGCCTCAGCTTCATCTAACACTGTCCAGGATCCATTAAGTTTGGCTGCTTCTATTACGTCCAGTCCAGACCTTGTCATAAGACCTTCTTCTATAAGTCGTTCAACCTTTTCCTTATTTACTTTTGACCATACACTGGTTACTTTACGTTTACTGAAAAACTGCATATATTTTTCCTCATCTATTGGCTTTGCTTTGCTGTCAATCCAGCCAAAACAAAGCGCTTCGTCGACTGCGTCACGATACTCGATCGTCGGCAAATTGGAATTCTTCTTGTAATAAATAAGCCAAACTGATTTTTTAGTATGGTGATTTTCTTCCAGCCAATCACGCCATTCACTCCGGCTGGCGGGATAAAAGGCTTCAATGTCTGTATCCATATCTATAATTGATTTCCAATACCTGTGGATTGCTGCAATCCCGCATATGGATGAAAATGGTAACGAAGGCCGCAGCCATCACATAGCGATTTATGATCAATAGTTTTGCGCATATTACATGTGATAATTTAATCGCCCAGGCAATCCATAAACCATACGGCGCAAAACCTGCTTCGTTCAAATACAGATTTCCAAAGTCACTTACCCATCCCTGTACAATCGACGGACACTATGTGCCAAAAGTGTGATGGCAACTGCAATCCTACGTATTATGGTGTTATCTATCATTGATTCTTATCGTTTTGATAGCGTTCAAGAACCTTTATCTCATGATGCCGGAAGAAAAATATGGAATGTCGCACCTTTCCCCAACTCACTCTCTGCTGTAATAATGCCATTGTGGTTTTCAACGATCCTTTTTACAATAGAAAGTCCGATGCCTGTACCTATATATTCACTCCTTCCATGAAGTCGCTGAAACACTTCAAATATTTTTTTACTGTATTGTTGTTCAAACCCAATGCCGTTATCAGAAACTGTAATACGAATATAGTTTTTCTGGGGTTCTAGTTTTACATTGTTAAAATGTATGCCCTTTGCGGTTTCGCAATTTATTTTTATGAGTGCAGCAGTGTTGGGGATAGAGAACTTTAGTGCATTGCCTATGAGGTTGTACATAAGCTGTCGAAACTGAAAAGGAATAATATTAATATTACAAAGTTCGGTTGTTTCTATAGTGGCTTGTTTTTCTTTCAATTCATCACTTAAATCTTCTTTAATTTCCTGGATTATTTTATTAAGGTCTGTTTTTTCAAATTTCCGTTCGGTTATATTTGTCTTGGAATACACGAGCAGATCATTTATAAGTGTTTGCATTCGGTTAGCCGCATTCTGCATACGCATAAAATTATCTTTTCCGGTTTCCGATAATGCCTGATTTTCTTTTTCAATAATTCGTGCACTAAAGATTTGTATTTTGCGAAGTGGTTCCTGCAAATCGTGACTGGATATGTATGCGAAAGATTCCAGCTCTTTGTTTTTTCGTTCCAGCTCCTGATTAAATTTTTCCAGCTCGTTGGTCCGCAATTTAACCTGCGACTCTAACTCCTGCATAAATAATTTTTCTGAATGTGTATCCGTAAACGCACCTACCCATTTTACAATTTTATTATCCTTGTCTAAAACTGATTTTCCTATTACCGTATGCCACCTGTATTCTCCGTTCTTGTTTTTAAGGCGCACATCAGAATTATAAACTTCCCCGGTGCTTAAGCTGTGCATCCACGTTGCATTAATATGATCATAATCATCAGGGTGAACAATTGCTTTCCATTCTTTTTCACCTTCGGGTTCAATGCCTGAATATTCTTTCCATCGTAAAGATGCAAACTCGGAGTTGCCCAGTGCATCTGTAACCCACACTAACTGAGGTAACGTTTGGGCGAGGGATCGAAATCGCTCTTCGCTTTCTATAATTGTTCTTTCATATTTTTTCTGTGCTGTAATATCTTTGAAGGTCCAGCTCCAGGCATAATAAATTGAGTCTTCACCTACTACAGGATATCCATAACGCTCTACTATTTTACCATTTTTAAATTCCAGTTCGTCAAGGGTCGTTTCTTTGGGATGCTCGTATAGATATTTTACTTTATCCAAAAACTGTTGAGGATATAGTAATTGCGTCATAGCAAAAGAAAGTGCTGCTTCATCATCCTTGGCATCAACAATATGTTGTGGCATGTTCCATATTTCAATAAATCGTTGATTGAAAGATAGGATTTTACCTTTTGCATCTACCAGTAAGATGCCATCGACATTTGCCTGGTTATGTGCTTCCAATAAAGCAGTTCGGTACGCTAATTTCTTTTCTGCTAACTTCTCTTCATGCACATCAATCACTGTTCCAATCATCCCTTCAAATTCGTTAGCTGCGTTAAACCTCGGACTACCGCTATCTACTGCCCAGTGATATTCTCCTTTCGAATTACGAAGCCTGAATAATATGGAATATGGCTGTTGTGCTGCATTGGCTTTTATAAAAACTTCTGCTGCCTGTTCTTTATCATCAGGGTGTGTGGCTTCGAGCCAACCAAAGCCCATAGCTTCCTCTTCGGTTTGCCCGGTATAATCATACCATAACTTATTTAAATAACTGCAACTTCCATCGCTCTCAGTAATCCAGATTATAGCAGGTACGGATTCGGCTAACCTTCGGAAATATTTTTCACTTTCTTCGATTTTTTTTCTGTTCTTAACCTGGTCACTTATGTCTGTAAAAAGTATAGCGACCCTGCGGCTATCATTATCACCAATGCGAAAAGCATATACTTCAAACCAACGCTGCATTACTTCCGAGACTTCAGTAAATCGTTTAGGCGTCCCTGTTAATGCCACGTGGCCATAAATTTCAAACCATCTTTCTTCCAGATCAGGCAGTAAATTTCTTGCTGATTTACCTGTAGCACCAATTAAACCTGTTTGCTTTTCAAACATTGGATTGACCTCCACAAATGTATAATCAATGGCTTTATTGCTTTGGTCAAAGACCATATCCACAATGGAGAAACCCTGGTCCATTGAATTAAAAAGGTTGCGATATTTAGATTCGCTGTCGGCAATTGTTTGTTCTGCTTCTTTTTTTTCTGTTATATCTGTATGAACTCCCACCCATTGCTGAATATCGCCATTTTCATTAAATGCCGGAACTGCTTTTACAGAAAAAAGCCTCCAACCATTTTGTTTAGTCAGCAACCTGTGTTCAAACTTAAAAGTGCTTTTAGTTTCAACCGCTTTGTTCCATGCGGCTATTGTAGCCTGTACATCGTCTGGATGGACTGCTTTGGCCCAACCGTAACCCTCATATTCCTCAAGACTTTGACCAGTTAATTTAGACCAGCCAAGCTGTTCGCCCTCCATTTCACCACTTGCATTGTTGGTCCAGATTATGCCCTCAACGGCATGAATAGCAGCTTCAAATTTTTTCTCGCTTTCTTCTATTTTTTTCCGGGCCAATACGGCTTCTGTTACATCTTGTAATATTGCCATTACACCCAAAATATTGCCATCTGCACTACGGTACGGCTGATAAACAATATGCAGAAAACCGTCGATTCGTTTTCCGTTCACTGTTACTGAGTACGGGCTATTTTGCAGTTGAAGAGTTTCACCAGTCTGCCGCACCTTTTCCAACAGAGGAAGGTAGTATTCTGTTGCATCAGGAACCATGCTGAAAAGCGGTTTGCCCAGCATATCGTCGGGTTTCAGATCAATTAGGCGGCCATAGGCTTCGTTTACAACCTCTACTATCATTTCAGGGCCCGTAAGTACTATAATGGCTGCGGAGGCATCCCTCACCAGGTTGCGAAAACGACTTTCACTTTCTTGTATTATTTCTTCAGCATGTTTGCGCTCAGTAATATCAACAGACGAGCCTACAAAACCCAAAAATTCATTATTGGTACCCAGGCGCGGATTTCCTTGCGACAGCACCCAGCGCCAAATCCCATCAGCGCGTAACAGGCGGCACTCCAATGAATAAGAACGACGTTCGGCGATAGCCGAATTTATTGTATTTAACGTCGACTGAACATCCCCGGGGTGAACAATTTTTTCCCAATCTGAAATGTCTTCACCTTTAGATACTCCTATAAAATCAAGAAACGTTTTGTTGTAATAAGAAGACAAACCATGGGCATCAAGAGTCCAGATAAGCACGGGTGCGGCATCCGCCATCGTGCGGAAACGGCTTTCACTTTCTTTTAATTTTTCAACTGATTTTTTACGATCAATTAGGTCTGCCGCCTGACGTGCAAGCACATCAAATAACTGCAAATCTCTTTCTAATGGCTGATGCGGCTCCCGCCAAAGAGTGGAAACCATTCCTAATAAAGATCCATTGCGTGAAATGAGTGGTGTGGATTGAACTGCCCTGATACCTGACAATTGATAATAATGGAGGCTTCCTGCTACTGAAGTGTGTTCATCTTTTTCCACATCAGTGATAATACACCGCTCACCCTTGATCAATGCAGCACCGCACGGGCTTTTTGAATCGATACTTACCCATTCCCAGTGTGCAGCCGATTCAGGATGATATCCTTTGTGTGCCAGCAGTTGCAGTTGTTTTTTTTCAGGATGATATACCTGAATGCTCGCCATGCCAGAGTGCATCAGCGCAATGGCTGCAGTAAGGAGCTGTTCATACAGCAACTCATTATTATCCTCATGTATTAATTGGGTGCTAAAGGCTTGCAGTCTTTTTGCATCTATCAAATCGAGGGCGAGTTGTTCTTCACTTTTGCGCAATGCTTGTTCTGCTGTAGCTCTTTCCACTGCTGCCCATGTGCGTTCGGCTGTTTCCACGGTTAGTTGCAGCTCTAAGTCTGTCCATTTCCTTGGCTTACTTTCAACAAGGGAAAAAAGTCCTACAGACTTGCCATTTTTAATAACCGGTACATTAATAAATGAACCATACTGGAATTGCTGGCATACCTCTTTAAGATCTTCATCCAGTAAATTGGAGGTACGCACGTCATCAACAACAAAGGGACGTCCTGCATTTAATACCGCCTTATACAGGGCAAAGTTGCCTATGGAATGTACTCCGGCAACGGAGGGTAAATTTCCACGCACGGCGTCACGAAGAATAATGACATTTTCTCCTTCTATCTTACTATAATAACACCTGTCGGCATCCATAAATTGAAGGGCAATTTCTGTGACTGCTTCTTCAATGTCCACTGCGTTGTCGAGGGGCCGAAGCGCATCACTCAGTTTTAGCAGGTATGCCTGTTGCTTTTCCTCATTGCGTAATGTATTAAGCGCTTCTTTCTGTAATTTTTTCAGATTGATTTGAGCACCTACCCTTGCCACCAATTCTCTTGAAGAAAAAGGCTTTACCAGGTAATCATCGGCGCCTGTTTCCCATCCTTCAATCCTTGATTCTTCACCGGCGCGGGCGGTGAGGAAAATGACCGGAATGTTTTCTGTGAACTTGTTGCTTCTAATTTCCTTTAGTAAACCCATTCCGTCCATCACAGGCATCATAATATCTGAAAGCACCAGTGACGGAATTGTTTCTTTCATCTTGTGAAGTGCGGCCATACCGTTGTTGGCGGTGATCACGTTAAAATAATTAGACAGAATAGAACTAATATGTTCACGCATGTCTGCATTATCATCGACAACAAGAATAGTTGGTAACGTATTTTTTTCTTTTACAAATGACGATTTTTGAATTTCTTGTTTTTCTGTTTCAAGAAGTGTTTCAATTTCTTCTATGTAAATATTAGAAGAAAGTTCATCTGCATCAAAATCTGATTTTGAAATCTCATGTCCATCAAGATGTTCTTTGCCAAAAGGTATTTTTACAGTGAATACGCTACCCTTATATAATTTGCTCTCCACATGTATCGAGCCCTGATGCATCAACACCAGCTCTTTTATTAGCGATAAGCCAATGCCTGTACCTTCATACGTTCTGCCTGAAACATTTTGTACACGGTGAAAGCGTTCAAACATTTTAGGAATTTCATGTTCAGGAATTCCAACTCCGGTGTCTCTTACTTTCAGTACTGCATACTCCTCTTCTGCTGAAACCTCCACCGTAATTTTTCCTTCAAGGGTATATTTAAATGCATTGCTTAAAAGATTAAAAACAATTTTTTCCCACATTTGCTTGTCCACATACACAGGCTTAATGATCGCGTCAGCTTTAATACTCAGCTTCAATCCTGCCTTTTCAATGATCGAACGAAAATTGGATGCTAAATTTTTAGTGAGTAGAACAATATCAACTAAACTGAATACCGCCTGCTCCCTTCCACTTTCAATACGGCTGAAATCAAGCAGCGTATTTACAAGTTTGAGCAAACGTATAGCATTTCGGTGTGTTGTTTCGATATAACCATTTTCAACTTCACTGAAATTATTTTGCTTCTGATTTAATAATTCTTCCAGGGGACTCAGCATGAGTGTAAGCGGTGTCCGAAACTCATGGCTGATGTTTGAAAAGAAAACAGTTTTTGCTTTATCAATTTCAGCCAGGGCTTCAACTTTTCTACGCTCTTCTTCGTAGGCTCTCGCCTTGGATAATATATTAGTCACTGACTCTGCCAACAGCTCATAAAACAACAGGTATTTTTCATCAAGTTTTCGCCTGGAACTTACACCAGCTATCAAAAAAAATTTATTACGATCAGCGCTGGGAATACGTACGGGAAAAACCAATGCTAGTGTAGGCGGTTCCGGATAAGAACCACAATTAAATGCTCCAAATATCTCTGCCAGTTCTTCAACATGAACTACTTTTCCATTTTGCATGACTTCCGAAAACGGCCAACCTTTCAAAGCCAGGTCTTCCAGGTTGGTTTTAGCAGGGGCAAGAGGCGAATCCTTTTCAACGCCAACACACCCATTCAGGATTGTTTCTTTACCATCGGCGGTTACTGAGTACAACAATACAAATGGGAGGTCAAGCTCAAAATCTTTTAAACAATCCATAATGAGGACTGCTGCTTCATCGGCAGTTCTGGCTTTTACGGTGTGGTTGGCCAGAGTGCTTAAGATATTTAATCTTCTTTCGGCAAGGGTTTGTTGGGTCAATTCTATAACAGGATGAAAAAGCCCGCCAACATCACCTGATTCATCAAGAATTGGGCTAAAAGAAAATGTAAAGAATGTTTCTTCCTTATAACCATACCGATCGAGAAAGATGCGTTGGTTTTCAAGGAAGCGTGTCTTTCCCAAATATGCTTCTTCAAATGCCTGTCCAATAACAGGCCAGGCCGAGCGCCAGCATTCTCTAAAATCCTGCCCCATAGAGGTGGGATGCATATCGCCTGTTATTGGCCAGTAGCCATCGTTGTAGATCTGTACCCGGTGCGGGCCCCAAATAATATCTATTGGAAAATTAGATGCAATGCATAAGCTTACCGTTGTACGCAAACTTTGAGGCCATGTATCGGGTGGTCCCAAAGGTGTGGCAGACCAGTCCTTGGATCGAATGAATTTACCCATCTCACCACCACCAGAAAGGAAATCGAGGGATCTTACGTCACTTTCA
The DNA here is from genome assembly GCA_031426295.1 of Saprospiraceae bacterium. GTDB lineage: Bacteria > Bacteroidota > Bacteroidia > Chitinophagales > Saprospiraceae > Opimibacter. Next base: position 6,745 of record JANPKZ010000230.1, on the reverse strand, counting down.
TTTATAGTACTATTTGAATCCGTCAACTCCTTTGCCATTATTGTTGTATGATGATCGTAACAATGTTACATTGTTAAAGTGTTAAAATCCGGAATAGTTGAATTTTACGGGAGTAATTTATACGATGTGGGCCGAAAAGTTTTTTGAGGGCATATCCAGGTCGACATCAGGGAGCTGTAAGTGGGATGGTTGTTCACTAAATTCCATGCCATTTCTTCCGGCTCCAACAACAAACCAGTCTTCCTTATAATGCGGCATGATGAACCGGCAATCAGGATGAAGATGGTAACGAAGGCTGCTGCCTTCACATAGCGGTTTATGATCAACTGTATCCATGGATCCTCTTTGGTATGAACGGATTTGCGCCCCAATCTCCAGCCTCCCGGTGCGTTTAGGTTTTACCTTCCCATTCCTCATAAAACTGGTCAATATAGATTTTCATAAAGTCGTGTCTTTGCTGTGCCATTAACTGCCCCGCTTTCGTATTCATTTTGTCCTTTAACAGAAATAATTTTTCGTAAAAATGATTAAGTGTTGGATCTACGTTGTTTTTATATTCTTCTTTGGTTTTGTTCAGGTTGGGCTTGACAGCAGGATCATAAATTTTTCGGTTTTTGTAGCCACCATAATTAAATGCTCTGGCAATTCCAATGGCACCTATAGCATCAAGCCTGTCTGCATCCTGAACAATATCTAACTCTGGTGATGTAAAGGTTTGCTTTTCTTTGCCTCCTTTAAATGAAATGTTCTTAATTATATTTTCTACATGGCAAATAGTAGGTTCATCAACAAGCTGAGATTCAAGAAACCGTCTGGCCTTTATTGGGCCAATGGTTTCATCCCCGTTGTAAAATTTGGAATCCGCAATGTCATGTAGTAAAGCCCCTAATTCAACAATAAACGTATTTACCGTCTCCCCAACTGCAATTGCCCTGGAGGATCTCCAAACCCGATAAACATGCCACCAATCATGTCCTCCTTCAGCATCATGAAGAGACTCTTTCGTAAATGCAATTGTGGCTTCTATAATCTTTTCCTTATCCATATATGTCAGGTCTGGTGTACGTCACTTTCGACAATGCATGCCAACTATCACTATGAGCTTGATGGATATCGGTTGTGATGGATTGGTAAACTTCCACTTCAATCGATATTGGTAACCGTTTTTGTTGCGAACTACTAGTTAATAAGGCTATCCAATGTCTCTTTTGCTTGTTGGTCCGTCGGATCAATATCTACAGCTTTTTGATAACTTTTTATGGCGTTTGGTTTGTCGTTTAGCTTTATGTAATAGTCGCCCCATCTACTATAAACAATTGAGGAACCCGGGTGCTGCTCTACAGCAACTTCTAAAATGGTTTTAACCGCATTCATATCCAGGTTTCTTTTGTTCAGTAAGTCATACGCCAGGTACGTAATTTGATATTCGTTCAGTTTCATGGCTCCAAATGCTTCCTTTGCTTCATCATATTTCTTCATCCTCAAATATTCTCCTGGCGCAAATTCATCATCTTTCATTTTTGGCATCGGCTTATCCTGATAGATATTCTGTAGCCCAATTACTTCGCCGTTGCTATTTCTTTTAAAAGATCCTTTGATATTATAATCAGTAAAGACAATCGTGTCTTGTGAAATAGGAAAGCAATAGATGTCATTTCCTTCGTTGATATTTTCAACTAAATAATTTTTTTCCTTCCGCAGGTAAAGAACCTCATCCGTCGCCATTCTGTAACGACCAACAAATTTTTCCAATTCACTATCGGGCAATCTTACAGGTTGAATTTCTGAGGGTAAAAAGTTCGTCCAGCCATATACTTTCGCGACCGCTCGTCTAATTTCTTTGCCCAATCCGTTTACATCGTCTCCGGAATTGAGCATAATTACCACACCATTTCCATTTGTGATACTCGCAATACCATAGGCTAAAAATCCGGCATTTACACCTGTAAACTCAAAATAAATACCATCGGGGTCTTTATTGTCGGTTCGCTGAATTAAAAAAGGGCCTATTCCTATTTGCTCTTTGTATGCACCATCAGAAACATTTTGTTGTGCCGTTAGCATTTTAGTGGTGGTGGATTGGCTTACTATTTTCCCTTTACCCACATACGATTTTTGCACATCTATAAAAAGCTTTGCCAGATCTGTTGGAGTGGTGTAAAGTCCTGCGGCAGCTTGTTGAGGATATACATACGGCATTCCTTTAAACCATGATGCAGAAGAATACGCCCAAGCACACTGCTGTGTAAACTTTGTTGGAAATGGTTGTTCAAAAGTTGAGTTTTTCATTCTGAGTTTATCAAAAAGAATTTCTTGTGTCAGCATAGAAAAACTTTTCTTAGAGACATCCATTAATGCCAATTGGGCAATGATACTTCCTCCACCAGAATAACGAAATTCTTTGTTCGGCTCACTGTTTACGACTACAGGTCTTGTTTCTGAAATTTTTGCTCCGCTTAAAATTTCTACGATGGTTGGTAATGGCTGTGCTGGTGTAAATCCAAAATAAGAAGATTGTGACGTTCCTGCTGAATGGCTTAATAACATTCTTAATGTGATGGGTGTCTTTTTTGTAAAGTCATTTTCTGGAATCTTCCAGGATGTCAGGTAATCATTTATAGGTTTCTCTAACTCAATTTGCCCGTTCTCAACCATTTTCAAAGCAGTCACTGCCAAAAGAAATTTGCTGATGGAGCCAGCCGAAAACATTGTTTTGGTAGTTACTGAAATTTTATTAGTTGTATCTGCCAAACCATACCCTTTAGCCCAATCAATTTTATAATCCCTGATAACGGCAATGCTTACGCCAGGTACGTTATAATACTTCATACGGGTTAAAATATTCCAACCATCAAATCCTTTCACAGGAACAAATGGGATCAGGCTATTTTCAACTTCTTTAATCCTCGCTGTCAGCGATTTGTTTTGAGCAAAGACTTGTCCGGCAAAAAGTGTGAAGAAAAGAAGAGTTACTATTTTCATATAATTCTGGAGATCTGGGCTTTTCTATACGGGCTTCCAAGGGAACAAATGATTCCATGAAGCACGACCGACAACATTTGCCAAACCGATCTTAAAGGTAAGGCTTGCCCTTCTTTTAAAACTACTATGGTAACTTTTCTTTCCTGTACAGAACCGAAGTTTTCGGCTTAGACGAGCCGGGGATCACCGATGAATAATGACATTACTACCTTTTAGCTGATGAATGCGATAAGGAAAATCTGTATCGATTATATGAAAAGTTGCTGTTGCCTTTGCCGACTGAGATCTGCTTCCATTGCCTGCAGATCCTGATCACTCTTCTCCAGGTCCCCTACCCTTGCAATCTGCTTTTCAATATTTACAAATTGCAATACGAACCAAGCTATTGCAATAAAAACAGCGAATATCAAAATCGACATTTGCCAGTTCATCATTTCCCTGACAGGACCAATCAAAGCAGCAAACGCCATTTGACCCAGGTTGGCAATCGTCATATATAAAGTAAACTGGCTGGCCGACACTTTTTTCCAGCAACATTGCATCGCTATCGCAAAGATGGCAATGCACGTAAATGTGTAAAACATATTTTGGAGTACCATGACGGCATATACAAAACCTCGACTGTCCCAAAAGGATGTTGCGTATGCTGAAATGGTGGTGATCAGGATTACAGCAAAAAAGTAAATATTCATCATCCGCTTTTTGCCAAACCTGTCAATTAGAATGCCACCGAGTATCATACCCAATATGCCGCCAATCAGTTTTGCGCTGGCATAATATTGGGAGTACTCTATATTCGTCCAGCCCAGTTCTTTGATCGTAAAAATAGGAAACAGGGTTGTGTTGAATTTAAAGCTGCCATGGCAGAGAAATAAAAGAAGTGCCAGCAGCAGCGAATTTTTTAAACTAAATACACTATATAAAGATTTAAAAATCAGTCGCCAGTTTTCTACCTGCACTTTTTCAGATTCTGGTGATGCTTTCCCTTTCGTCCAGGGCGCTATTTTTTCTCCATTCCGTTCGCGTAATAATAAAGGCACGAGCATAATGACGGCTATTGATCCCGCCAGCGCTACCATGGCTGCACTAAAACTGTATTTCTGTAACAGCCAGCTCCCCACTGCCAGTGAAACAGACATCCCACAAATTTTTGAGCCCCACATCAATCCATTTGCCTTCGCCTGTTGATCAGCGGGAATGATATCCACCGCCATACCATCAGTCGCCACATCCTGGAATGCACCAAAAAATGAAACGATAAAAGCGGCAATCATTAATGAATGCAAGTTGTTCAATGGATCTGCTATAGAAGCCATGTTCACACAACTCAGTACTAAACCAATTTGACCAATTAATATCCAAGGTCTCTTGCGACCCATCGGTAAATACGTGTAGCGATCCATCATGGGCGCTACAATAAATTTAAAGCTCCATGGCAACACTGCAATAATCGCAAAGCTTGCGATCTCGCCAGGTGACTTGCCATTCATGGCCATCCATGCAGGGATACCCATGATGAGCATGCCTTCCGGTATACCTTGTGCAAAATACAAGGCGATAAAATTGAAATACCTGAGGAATGTATTTTCAGAAAGGGATGGCAGCGTAGTACTTTTTTGGAGTAGTATGGTCTGGGCAAACTGCATTATCTGAGGAATATGTGAGTTTTACTAGTACCTCTCTGAATCCAGGTGTGTTTTACCTGGATTTCGCAGAGATATTTAAAAAAGAATTTTCGCAGATTTGAATTTCCTGTATCAGGCTTTTCAAATCTGCGAAATTCATTTGCGTTTCGTGAGAGAATGTTATTGGCGTAATTAGCGTTACAGCACGCATAGTTGTGTTACGCTGATTTTCCTAAAACTATTTAGAACTTAAATCCTTGCGCAGAAAAAGTAATTCGCTCCAGTTTTCCTGTACATATTGAGCTGCATCGCTGAGATACTGTGCCCAGGATCCGGCTCCATTCACCTTTTCATACGTTTCTTTAAAGGGCGGGCGAAATCCGGGTGCCCTTTCTTTTAAACCTTGTTTATACCGTGTGACAATCGTATACTGTGCAGGTCCTGATGAACTTGCGGCATAGACTGCGACCGTCATGCCATTCGCCATCCATGTCTTTTTCAATTTCCGGATAATTTGCACAACGTTGTCGCCCTGCGCAATCTTAGGATAGACATGACTGATGTTGATCTTATCTGTAAAGTCTCCGAGCGCTATCGTACTCAACGAATCGATATACACAGAATACCCTGATGATTCCCTGTCCGTTAAATACATGGATACGTTCTTGTGCCAGTCCTGCATGTGTGCTGGACCCAAATCGCCCCGTGCATCCTCACCTTCCCAACTGGTCGGACCTTCTGTAATGTGATAGCCTCCAGCATCCGGGCCCGATTGGATTTCAAATACCCGCCAGCTTACATCGCCGGTATGGTATTTTTGAGCATGAGCAGCGAGTCCGCTTTCAAACTCCATAATCTTATCCATTTTTGGAAAAACCCGGTGGGTGGATATTACATTTTTGTCCTGAGCCTGACCTGCTAATGGCAGGAGCATCATAACGTACAGGATCGTGCTGATTTTTACTTTGAAATTAAGTTTCATTGTTCTTTTTAGTTTGATGAGTAAATTGATTTTGTCATTCGTTTGTGACAGACACAAAGCTCCTATGCCTCAGTCCATTGTGTGAGGACAATTCTGTTTTTCTACCGTAGAAATCTTTCTTGTGATCAGGACAAACTGTGCGAGCACCGGACAAATTCATCATTCTGGCAAGAGGACTGATATGCGGAATTCTGACGGTCAGAATAGCCGCGCAGACATATATCTTTATGCATATCACCAATACTGCCCTGCCATCAATCGATTGCTTTCTATAGTTCTTTTACTTTTCCTCAGCGTCACGGCTTCCGGACAGTATACGTATGAGACACTTACTACTTCTGATGGCTTATCGCAGGGGTACATCTATGATATCCTCCAGGACAAGGATGGCTTTATGTGGTTTGCCACGAAAGATGGTCTCAACCGGTATGATGGATATACCTTCAAAGTATATACCCACGACATTTCCAATCCACATTCCATCAGTAATAATACGATCTATCACCTGCTGGAAGACAGCCAGGGCAGGCTATGGGTAGCAACAGACAATGGTGTAAATATCTATGACAGGACCCACGACAATTTCATGCGCATCCTTCATGACCCGAAAAAACGGAACAGTCTTTCCGGTAATAAAATATCACTGCCCATTACAGAACTGGAAGATGGTCGATTTTTAGTGGCACCAAATGAGAAAGGCCTAAACCTACTTTCACTTCCTGACAATTTTCCTTCTTCTGATACATCGGTTACCATTATACATCTGCCTGCACCCAACAGTGATCCTGTAGAGGACATATATAAAGATGGAGATGGAAAAATCTGGCTGATGTCGCTGGAAAATCTATTTGAGTTTTTACCAGGAACGATGACAACCGTTTGGAGAAAAAATATTCTTCGCGTGTCACAATCCATTACAAATGTGGATGGAGGCGTCTGGACAAACGATATATTCTTTAGTGAATTCGTGGATACGATTTCATATCCACTATTTACAAAGGATGTAGCGAAAGGACATGGTTCCTTCTTTTTACACGACAAAGAGAACGCCCGATTTTGGCTAGGTATCACTGACCTTGCGGAGTTACACATATTTGATACGCGCAGGTGGAAAAGAGGCCAACCCGTTGACCCGGACGCCAACCGTTTAATAAAA